>JAYSPJ010000049.1:0-9167 GCA_043722155.1 Bradyrhizobium sp. | reverse complement strand
CCAGGTTCTTGCCCGTCAAGCCTCCATGGCGGTGTTCCTCCAAGGACGCCCGCATCTCGTCGAGGCGCTCGATGTCGGGCGCGTCCAAGCCGGCCTGCCGCGCCAGGCTGAGCAGCTTCCAGGCGAGGTCGATGGTGTAGACCTTCGGCTCGGCGCCATTGTTCTCCCAGTAGGCATTGAGGACCGGCTCGGCGACGTCGGGATGGACCAGAACGGCTAGCGACCTGAGGCTCTCCATGGGGATCCCGATCTTGACCGCCATCCGCGCCACCGCCACCAGCTCGGCACGGCGGGTCTTGATCGTCTTCGGGCTGCACGGCCGGCTGCGCTTGCCGTCCGGCCCTTTATGGCTCTTGCCGAGTCCGGCGAGATACTTGTCGATGTCGCAGCGCAGACCCTCGGGAAACTCCTCCCAGGCTGGACCCGCCTGGGCCTTCACCGGCGGTTCCGTCAGCCTCTGTGCAGGCCAACCCGGCTTATCGCCGGCAGAGGCGTTCCAGGCGCGCGCAATCGAACGGTGGGCCAAGCTGCCGGTGACGAGCGAGGAGGTCTCGGCACGGTAGCGCAGATAGTCGGCCACGACGGCGTCATCGACCGAGGGCGGCGTCAGGCTGCGGCCCGAGCAATAGCGCATCAGGCCATAGAGCCGGGCACGGCGACCGCGGTCGCCGATGCCGTCGCGCAGCGCCGCCCACGCGGCCGACAAGGCTACCCCGCGGGAGGGCACGTTGTACTCCTTGCCGAACCAGCGCAGCGCTGCTGCGACATTGGACTTGTGGTTGGCGACGGTCTTGGCGGTGACGCCGAGACGAGCGTGGTGCAATTGGCCCACCTGCAAGCGGATTGCCGTCCACCGTGCCGGGGTCACCTCGACCGGGCGGTCCAGCCATTTGGCGATCTGCCGCAGCGAGCAGATCCAGTGACGTCTGACGCTCGCGGTTAAGTCGGCGGCGTCCTCGATCGCGGTCATCGCCACGGCGAAGGTGGGTTCGAGGGGAGCCATCGGTTCGGTCATTGGGATCAATTCCTTCGCGCTGCCGATGGAGGGGTCTCCCCATCGATGTATACTAGAACAAATTGGGAAGTCGTCAACAGTATAAAGGATATCTGTACTTCTGTATTCAATCCTAATCTAAGACTATACTGTGTCATACCGATGTATAATAATGTACAGAGATAGACGGTTATTACGGACCAAAAGCAAAAGGCGCGAGAGAATTTGCCCTCGCGCGCTCTTTGTATTTTTGCTGTTAGCCCACTCAGGATCCGCTGGTCGAGGTGCGCTGCTGGCTCTTCATCCACTGCTGGAGGGAGGTCTCCGCATAGCGGACCGCGCCGCCCAGCTTGACGTAGGTCGGGCCGTCGCCGGCGAGCCGGCGCTTCGCCAGCCAGGACACGCTGAGGTTCAGGTGCCGCGCCGCCTGTTTCGGGGTCAGCAGGACCGGCGTCGTCGCCGGCCGATTGGGCGCCGGCGGCGCGCTCGGATTGGTGGTCTTCGAGAGCATTGGAGATCATCCCTGGATTGGAGCGGGTGTGCTACCCGCGCAATTGCCGAATGAGTTCAGCAACTGTCTTCCAACTAGGGGGTTGTTCAGGGCCAGTCACATCGACAAAACCACCTCAGGCGGGGGGTAGGTTTTGTCGATGCCGCTGCTTCAGAATTGTCTGAGCCCGTTCCAGACGCTTGAAACAAGACCCCTCATCTGGCGAACGCATTTGAGGGTCAAGGAATGTTTCAAGGCTTTGGGCGGCGTCGAGAAGCCAGCCATACGGCGCGCCCGAATCCCTATCCTTGTTTAATGTCGGCTCGACGCCAGCTGCCGCAGCGATCTCCACCAAAAGCGCGGTGAAGTCGTCGTACCATTCCAGCCGCGGGCGACCGTCCTTGCCTACTCTTGTCTTCAGCTCTGAAGCGGCAAACCAGCAAGCGTGGGCCACCTTGGCGGCGTCAGTTCGCAACGAAGCAATCAATGCTTCGGCTCGTTGCCTGGAACCGACGGTCGGATCCAATTCAAGTGCGGCTATCAATTGAGACACGAACTGAATTTCCGCGCTGTCACGAAGCCCTGCCTCTTGGCCATGCAGCAGCCTGGCAACAGCATTCAATTCCTCGCTCGTCTGCATCAGCTGTTTGGCAATTGGCGCGATTTCCAGCCGATCTTGTTCGGACGACCACTGTCCGTAGATGAGACCCAACCGTTCATAGCAACCATCGATATCCGAGTCGCTGAAGCTTGCGTTCGGGCATAACTCAACCAACACAGGTCCAAGGTCCGCCTTACCTCGATGCGGTGTATAAGAAGCCGCGCCACTGATCGGAAATCTCGCCATTGAAGCGTAACGACCTTCTTGGAATCTAAATCAACTGGAGGTCAGAAGTTTAAGAGCCTGTAGCACGAACATCCAAACATAATGAATGGATGTTACACGAAGTCCGCTACTGCACGCATAGCGGACTCAAGTCGGACATCGCGCCGTGTCCGAGATGTGCCAAGAAGCGACATAGCGCGAAGGGCAATTAATGGGCAGCCAAGGCAGTCACGACGTCCAGACGTTACCCAACTTAATTGCCAGCCACTTTGCCAATGCCGCGTTCACCGCGACAGGGTTTTCTTGCGCCATCCAATGGCCTGACCAGATCACTGCCTCGGTCAGGTCCGCGCAATATTCACGCATCGGTTCGGCAAGGCGGGAGCCCGTCGTGTCGCAGATCAAGTCGTTAGTCGCGTGGAGGAAGAGTACGGGCATGTTGAGCCGGCCACCGTTGATTGCCTTAGCTGCATAGGCAACATTCCGGTCGTCATTCATGTACCAGGAGTCCGGACCGAAGAAACCGTTGCGCTCCAGTGCTGCTGTGTATGCGGCAAGGTCCGCCTCGGTCAGAACATCGGCATCCCTCGGCACATCAGGGGCTCTGCCGGTCCCGCCAAACCAGCCTCCCTGCTTGCGTATGAGCGCCGTGCGCGCCGGTTGACCTCGACCCGCCGCATCGCCCTTGCGAAACAGCGCCTTCACCGTGTTTCGCGGGCTGGCTTCAAACGCGGCACAGGCCGCCGGAAAATTCTCCTGACAGAAGAGTTGGTAATCCCATTGACCTGCCGGAAATTCGTTTTCCGGATAAAGCTCCCGATCAACAAGCGGAAGGAAATTTTCCGGCGCGAACCCTTTCGGCAGATATGGTACGCATAAATTGGCCACGCCATGGCACCGGTCCGGATGGTGGCTGGCTATATCCCAGACCACCGGGCTACCCCAGTCGTGCCCCACCCACACCGCTTTCTCTCGCTTAAGCGCATCCAGCAGATCGATCATGTCGTGCACACTATTCTCGACCGCATAGTCTGCATGCTGCCCGTAGACGCTTGACCTGCCGTATCCGCGCATATCCGGCGCCACACAACGGAAACCCAACTCAGCAAACACCGGTAACTGATTTCGCCAACTGATCGAGAGTTCAGGCCACCCGTGCAGGAAGGTGATCAATGGGGCATCGCTAGCGCCGCAAGCAAGATATGCTGTCGTATGACGCTTCGTTTTCAAGATGTGCTCAGTAATCGGAAATGGCATTGATGGCATACCCTTACGTTTACTCGACCACGAACCAGCGTGTGAACAGAACCGAAAATGCTGGGCAGGTCGAAAACTGCACCAGGACGACTACGAGGCTATCTGAATTTGCAGAGTTGCAAAATCAGCTATAGTCGGCTTGTCTCCTTTAGGTCAATCTCGACCAAAATGGGCTGTCGGCATCATGTCCGGTTTTACCCCCGACAGCGACCGAACTGCGCACATCGCGGGAGGTCCGGTTCGTGCCAATAGGCGACGTGCGCTATGCGTCTTGACTGACTCCGTTCAAGCCTGCGTCTTCTAGGGTGGAAAACCTGCACGGAGAAGACCCTCTCTCCAGCATTCTCGGTCTTCTGGCCGTCGAAGCGGAAGTTGAGAGGCCAGCATCGTTACCCTTTGAGAGGGGTCAAGCTCCATTGCCTTTTGAACGGCTTGGCCAGCCAACATCGTTTCGCCACGCAGGGCGCGACTCACGGCCATCACTCGCCAAGCAGGAACGAACGTCGGGAACTCTCCCGCAATTCCCTCGACAAGATGCAATGCTTGCTCATACTGACCGGTGAAAAGATGTGCAAACGCTGTTGCTAGTTTGAATTGCATCATATTGGGATCACGAGGGCTTAGGCGCACTGCCTGCTGCTGGTGTTGCAGAGCGATTTGATGTTTTCCGAGATACATATGGACCCACCCGCTAAAGTGCCAGCCGATTGCGAGATTGGCGTTCATCGAAAGCCCACGGCTGATACACTCGATAGCCAATTCCAGTTCACCAGCGATGTACGCCAAAACGAAGCCACCCATCGATAGTGCAAGATCATCGGTCTTGCCTATTTCGATTGCATGTCTGGCGAGGCGGACGGCATCTGAACTCTCTTGTGGAACGTCGATCATCCAGCGGCTCTGCTTTCGTAGAGTGTAGATTTGAGCAGCCCATGCATAGGCTAAGGCGAATTCGTTTTCACGCTCGACAGCTTGGAGGAAATAGCCAAGAGCCGCTTCGACATCGCTCCGACCCCACTTATAGACATGGGCAAGACCCCTTAAATAGCAGTCGTAAGCATCCAAATTACTTGTAGGTTTTAATCGTGCTCGCTGCATCTCTGCGTCTTGGACCTGCGCAACCAGCTCACCCACAACACTTGTGGTAACTTGGTCTTGCAGTTCAAACACATCCTGCAAATCACCATCGAACCGGTCAGCCCAGAGATGGGATCCAGTAGACGCTTCTATAAGCTGACCCGTGATCCGTACTCGACCACCCGCCTTCCGAACGCTTCCTTCCAGTACATAGCGGACGCCCAGTTCACGACCGACCTGTTTGATGTCTACGGCTTTTCCCTTGTATGTGAAGGACGAGTTTCGCGCGATAACGAAAAGCGATTTGAAACGCGACAATGCGGTGATGATGTCTTCAACTATGCCGTCCGCAAAATACTCCTGCTCGGGGTCGCCGCTCATGTTTTGGAATGGCAGCACGGCGATTGAAGGTTTGTCTGGAAGCGCGAGCAGCGGTGTTGATCTCGCCTTGACAGCGCTTTCACCACCAAGCTGCATCCGCCACGCTCGCATCGGATCGGCGATGTTCTTTAGAATCTGTAGGCCCAAATCCTCAAAGGCAAAATCCACCTTGCCGCGCACTTGCCGCTGAGTGTCATCGGAAATGCAAATGCCGCCCGGCTCCGCAATACCTTCCAGCCGAGCGGCAATATTGACGCCATCGCCAAAAATGTCGTTGTCGTCGATGATGATGTCTCCGACATGGATACCGATACGGAATTCGATCTTGACATCCTGCGGCACGTCGGTGTTTTGCGCGGCCATAGCGCGCTGGACCTCAACACCGCAACGAGCGGCATCCACTGCGCTGGCGAACTCGACCAACATGCCGTCGCCCGTGGTTTTGACGATCCGCCCGCGATGCTTGGCGATTGTGGGATCAACGAGGGCCTTTCTGACCGTTTTGAGCTGGACCAGCGTGCCTTCCTCATTGGCCCCCATCAGGCGGCTATAACCGGCGACATCCGCCACCAGTACCGCTGCCAGACGGCGCTCCACCCGTTCCCCGGTCACAAAAGCCCCTAAAGTCGGAAATTCAGCTCAACATATCAAAGCATGGCGGGCCGCTATCGGACTAGGGGCAATGTCTCATTTGGGTCAAAAGCTGCCCTGACGGCGGTTAAGTCCGACTTCCGCTTCACCACTGATAACGGACATGCAGCGACTGTTGCGCCGTGTCGGAAGGGTGAGAAAGTCTCGCCAATGGCACATGCTCTCGTCCCCGTAACCGAGGAGTATGGCCATGCTGGATCAAGTGAAAACTACCCCGTCGCCTCACAAACGGTTGCCCTGGAACAAAGGCAAGCTGACCGGGGCAAAGCCGCCGCTGCGACCCAAACATGTATGGTCAATTCGCACGAAGCTTCAAATCGAGGGCCGCGTTCGCGACCTTGCCATGTTCAACCTGGCCATCGATAGCAAGCTTCGAGGGTGCGACGTCGTCGCCATCCGGGTCGAGGATGTCGCCGCCGGAGGCTACACTGCGGATCGCGCAACGGTGCGACAAAAGAAGACCGGACACCCGGTCAGATTTGAATTGAGCGAACAGACCCGACAGGCGGTCGATGATTATCTGAAGGCTGCCAACAAGAGGCCCGGAGAGTTCCTGTTCACGGCTCGTGGCGGTGCGAACGGCGCCATGTCAACGCGCCAATATGCGCGCCTCGTATCGGAGTGGATCGGGAGCGTCGGGTTGGACGCGCGGCTTTTTGGGACTCACTCGCTACGACGCACGAAAGCTACCCTGATCTATCGACGGACGGGAAATCTCAGGGCCGTCCAGCTCTTGCTCGGGCATACCAAGATCGAAAGCACGGTGAGATATCTCGGCATTGAGGTCGATGACGCCCTGGCAATAGCGGAACAGGTCGACATCTGATGCTCCCGGGCGCCCGGGGCAGAGCGGACATGCTCTGCCCCGACCCGTAACCGCCGGCTTTTGCCAGCGCGATGAGAAATGTCGCTCATTCGATTGCACTCTGCTAACCTCAGAAAAAGATGAAAGAATTTGCTACCTATATGCAGCCTACGATAATAGGCTAGCAATCGACATCCGCAGACCATTGAAATTAATAGAGAAAAAGCCTCGAAGAGAAATTACCTTCTCCCCTTGTGGGAGAGGGTGGCCGCGATGCAAAGCATCGCGGACGGGTGAGGGATCTCTCTCGGCTAGCCGGGGAACCCGAGCAGAATCCTGAACAGTCATTCAGCGACGAGCTGATGAATGCAGCAGCGCCGCGTTCGTCCGCTACTTGCACTTGTGCTGCGACGGACTCGGATTGCCGTTGGCGGTGAACTTGCCGTCCTTGATGGTGTACTCGTCCTTCGCATTGCGGTTGTACATCGCCCGCAATGTTCCGTCGGGCTGCTTCATCATGCCGTATTCGCGGGTTTCCTTCAGTCCCGTGAACGACACCCGCAGATGCAGGATGCCCTGGTCGGAAACCACGGCGCTCAGCACTTCATTTTCGTCCTTGACGTCACCGAAGTTGCGCCGGTGCACGACGCGGCCGCCCGGTTTGACCTCATAGGTGAGCAGTGCCCCTTTGCCCCGGTCGGGACGGATTGAACAGTCCAGCGCCCAGGGTCCGATCAATCCCCATTTGCGCGCCGTCTGAGCCACGGTTTCCGCGGACGCATCGGGCGCGAGCGCAAGGAAAAAAACCAGCGCCAGCGTCAATCGACGACAATGCCCGTCCATGCCGCGCTCCCCCTTCGTGAGATGGCGTGCGAATGAAGCTTAGCACCTCGATGCCGGCGCGCAATGCGCCGGTGCTGCCGATCGGCGGCTTGCGGAAGGCCGGCGTCCGGCGCATCATGGCCCCGCAAGAAAACAACCTGGGAGGGTGTCATGCCGACCTTGTCACGCCGCAATTTCTTTGGCCTAACCGGATCGGCCGCCGCCGCCGCCGCTCTGTCGGGACGTTTCACGACATCGGCCAATGCCGCGATGGGCCCGAACGACAAGTTCGACCTCGTGATCAAGGGCGGCGACGTGCTCGATCCCAGCCAGTCGCTGCGCGGCAAGCGCGACATCGGTATTCGCTGGGGCATGATCGAGGCGATCGAGCCGGAAATTCCGGCCGCGCGCGCGTCGAGGACCCTCGATGCATCGGGCAAACTGGTGACGCCGGGCCTGATCGATCTGCACAGCCACGTTTACCCCTATGGCTCGGCGATCGGGATTCCCGCCGACGAACTGGCGCAGTTTCAGTGCACGACCACGACGGTTTCGGCCGGCGATGCCGGCGTCAACAACCTCGCGGCATTGCGCCGCTATATCGTGGCGCAATCGCGGACGCGGATCTATGCTTTCGTTCACATCGCCAATCATGGGCTATCGGGATTCCCGGTCGCCGAACTCTACAATATCGATCACGCCCAGATGGAAGCCTGCGCGATGGCGCTGGCGGAAAATCAGGACTTCCTGCTCGGCGTCAAAGTGCGGATGTCGGAGAATGTGATCGCCAAGCACGGCCTGGAGCCGCTGAAGCGCGCGATCCAGGCCTGCGAGATGTGCGGCTGGCCAGCCAAGATGATGGTGCATATCGGCGGCGTCGAAACCAAAGAGCTGATGTCTGGGATACTCGACCTGCTGCGGCCCGGCGACGTGCTGACCCACGCCTATTCCGGTGCGCCGAACATCGGTGGCGTATTCACCAACATCGTGCAGGACGGCAGACTGTTGCCGGCAGCTCTCGCCGCCAAGCAGCGCGGAGTGATGTTCGATGTCGGCCATGGCGGCGGCAGTTTTGACTTCACCGTCGCCGAAGTGGCAATCCCCGGCGGCTGCGCGCCTGACGTCATCTCGTCCGACATCCACGTCTACTCCGGCAATTCGCCGGGCATACCCTATCTGCCGAACGTGATGAGCAAGTTCATGACTCTCGGTTTTTCGCTGGAGCAGGTGGTGGCGATGGCGACCTCGACGCCCGCAAAAATCATCAACCGTGCGCCGAAAATCGGCACGTTGCAGATCGGCGCGCCCGCCGACGTCGCGATCATGGAACTGGTGGAGGCGCCGGTGTCGTTCGTCGATACCCGCAACAACAAGCGCGACGGCAAGACGCTGCTGAAGCCGGTGCAGACCGTGATCAACGGTGTGCCGTTCGGCCGGCCCTATCAGGCGCCGTTCGCGGTGCGCTGACGCGCGGCGAGCGGCCGCCGGTTCGCTCGCTGGGTGGGGCGGACAGCCGGTAATTTGATCCGCATCAATGCGAGGGCCGTCGCGGCTGGCGACCATGCCGGCAGCGAGGGCTAAAATCGTGGCAAACGGCGAAACCGAGATGCGGGCGGAAGCATCCTCCAGCTTTGTCGCTCAGGCGGATTCGCCTGACGTAGCGTTCCCCTATTCGGAAAGCGAATTTCTCGCCCAGCTCGGTGATCGCGTGCGCGACGCGCGCATGCTCCGAAAGATGTCGCGTCGGGAGCTTGCCCGCCGTTCCTGCATTTCCGAGCGTTACATTGCCCAGATCGAGGCGGGGAAGGGCAACGTGTCGATCGTGCTGCTGCTCCGGATCGCGCAGGCGTTCCGCGTGGGCTAG
>JAYSPJ010000048.1:0-10458 GCA_043722155.1 Bradyrhizobium sp. | reverse complement strand
CTGGCGGCCACGCGGCGCGCAACAGATTTGCGCAGCGGCCGCGCCGCCGCCTTGCTTGCGGCCGGCCGGGCGCGGGTCTTGAGTGTGCCGGGTTTTCTGCTCATGACCGCCTTATAGGCCCCGATATTGACACTGTAAAGATTTTGCTTGACGATCGCGGCGCCTTCGCTGTATCCAAATCTTTACGATGTAAAGATAAATCAAGGGAGCGACCGATGCCTGACCAGGGTGAAACCAGGGCGGCCCGGAGCAATCTGGCGCCGATACCTTTTGAATGCGACGCGCCGCATCTGAAGGTGGTGGGCGAACTGCCGCGCGAACTCAACGGCACGCTCTATCGCAACGGCCCCAATCCGCAGTTCGAGGCGCCGGGCGCGCACTGGTTCCTCGGCGACGGCATGCTGCACGCCTTCCATCTCGAAAACGGCCGCGCCAGCTATCGCAACCGCTGGGTCCGCACCCCGAAATGGCAGGCCGAGCATGACGCCGGCCGCGCCCTGTTCAGCGGCTTCGGCGGCCGAAAGCTGCCCGACGCGCCGGCCACCTCGTGCACGGACAGCGGCGTCGCCAATACCAACATCATCTTTCATGCCGGGCGGCTGCTGGCGCTGGAAGAAGGCCATCTGCCGACCGAGATCGAGCCCGGCACGCTGAAGCGAACAGGCTATTGCGACTATGCCGGCGGCATCCGCGGCGCCTTCACCGCCCATCCCAAGATCGATCCCGTCACCGGCGAGATGGTGTTCTTCGGCTACAATGCCGCCGGGCCGCTGACCCCTGCCCTGTCCTTCGGATCGGTCAATGCGTCCGGCGTCGTGACGCGCTTCGATCGCTTCGAGGCGCCCTACGCCAGCATGGTGCACGACTTCATCGTCACCGAAAACCATATGCTGTTTCCGATCCTCCCCATCACCGGCAGCATGGAGCGGGCCATGCGCGGCAAGCCGCCTTACGCCTGGGAGCCGGAAAAGGGCGCCTGTGTCGGCGTCATGAAACGCAACGGTTCGACCAAGGACCTCGTCTGGTTTCGCGCCGAAAGCTGCTACGTCTTTCACGTCATGAATGCCTGCGAGGAAGGCGACCGCATCATCGCCGACGTCATGCAGTTCGAGGAAGCGCCGCTGTTCACCCATCCCGACGGCTCGCCGACCGATCCTGCGAAGTCGCGCGCGCGGCTGTGCCGCTGGACCTTCGATCTCGCAGGCAATACCGACCGCTTCACCCAGACCTATCTGGACGACATCACGGGCGAATTCCCGCGCATCGACGATCGCCGCGCCGGACTCAAGAGCGCCCATGGCTGGTACGCCTGCGCCAACCACGATCTGCCGTTCGTCGGCGCGCTATCCGGCATCGTGCATGTCGACGGCAAGGGATCGCGGCTCGGCAACTATCTGCTGCCGGCCGGCGATACGATTTCCGAGCCGGTGTTCGTCGAGCGCGGCAAGGACGCGGCGGAAGGTGACGGCTGGCTGCTCGCGGCGGTGTGGCGCGCGCGGGAAAACCGCAGCGATCTTGCGGTATTCAACGCCACCGACGTCGACGCCGGCCCGGTCGCGCTGGTGCAGCTCGGCCATCGCGTCCCCGACGGCTTTCATGGCAACTGGGTGGGGGCTGCGTAGCGGTCACTCGCGTCATTCCGGGGCGCGCGTCAGCGCGAACCCGGAATCTCAAGCATAATCATCTCCGGATTCCGGGTTCATCGCTCCGCGATGCCCCGGAATGACGATTTTGAGGAAACCACCATGCAACTGCCATCCATCACCGCCGCCTATCTCGGCATCCTTGCCGTGGTCTACGCCGTGCTCGGCCTGCAGGTCTCGCGCCTGCGCCGGGGAAACAAGGTCCTGTTCGGCGACGGCGGCAACATCAAGCTGCGCAGCGCGATCCGCGCGCACGGCAACTTCGTGGAATACGTCCCCATCATCGTGCTGATGGTCGCCATGCTGGAGATGTCCGGCATGCCGGCGATGCAGGTGCACCTGCTGATGGGCGCGCTACTGGTAGCGCGGCTGCTGCATCCGCTCGGCATGTATGTGGGGCCGCGAACCCTGCAGTTTCAAATCTGCCGGATCGGGGGCATTTTGCTCACCCTGCTGGTCATGCTCGGCGCTGCTTTACTGCTTCTATGGCGGTTTCTGCCGAGCCTGATCTAGCCCAAGACCAACCTCAAGTATCTGCGATTACATCATTATCGTCGGATTTCTCGCATTATATTGACGCTGTAAAGATTTCGCTTGACGCCTCCGCCTTCCGCCCGTATTTATCTTTCCACTGTAAAGATAAAGCCCGACGAGGCCCTCCATGATGATTTTCCTGATCCTGCTCCCCTTCGGCGTCTTCTCGCTGATGCTGCTGGCCTCGGCCGAAATGGCGCTGTTCGCTGCCGCCGTGACCGGCCTCGCCGTCATCGCCCATGACCTCGTCCGCGGTCGTCAGATCAAGATGCTCGGCGCCGGCTCCGTGGTGCTGTTTCTCGGGCTAGGCTTTTACCTCGCGCTGGTTGATTCCAGCCTGAGCGCTTCGGCCATCAAGCTGGCCGTCGATGCCGGCGTGCTCGCGATCTCGCTGACGTCGATTGCGATCCGCAAGCCATTCACGCTGCAATACGCCCGCGAGGTGGTCGATGCCGAAACCCTCGAGGTGCCCGGATTTCTGAGGGCGAATTATATCATCGCCTGGGCCTGGGCCGCCTGTTTCCTGCTGATGATGACCGGCAACATCCTGATGATCTATGTGCCGGGCCTGCCGCTGTGGGCCGGACTTGCGATCGCCTTTGCCGCCCGCAGCACCGCGGTCTATTTCACCAAATGGTATCCGGACTACCGCCGGGCCAAGTTCGCGACGCCGGCCGGCTCCGCCGGAGCGCTGTCCGGTTCCTGAGTACTGTGCAAGAAACGAACTGATCCAGGGAGCGACGACCATGAAAGACGTATTCGCCAGGCTGGGCTCCGACTTCCTCTCCACCATCGTATTCCTGGTGCTGTACCTTGCGACCGGCGACGTCATCCTGGCGACATCGGTGGCGATCGCGGGGGCGGTCGGCCAGGTGATCTACGCCCGCTTCAAGGGACAGCCGCTCGGCTACATGACCTGGGCGAGCCTTGGCCTCGTGATCGTGCTCGGCGGCGCTACGCTGCTGACCCACGATCCGCGCTTCGTCCTGGCCAAACCCGCGATCGGGCATTTCGCCATCGGCGCGATCATGCTCAAGCGCGGCTGGATGCTGCGCTATCTGCCGCCGATCGTGACCGAGACCATCCCGGAATACGTCACGGTCGCGGGCTACGCCTGGGCGGCGCTGATGTTCGTGCTCGGCGCAGGCACCATCGCGGTCGCTGCGACCGGCGATCTCAAGCTGTGGGCGTTATACGTGTCGGTGGTCTTGATCGGGGTTAAGGTCGCAGCCTTCGCGATCCAATACGTTGCGTTCCGCCTGCTCGTTACAAGCCGGATCCGCGCGGCCCGCGCCTGATCGCCGCAACCTCCCTATTGGGCACGGGCGGCGAGATGCGCTATACCGCCGCCCGTGCCTGCCCTGTCCCAGAACCATTCCGGTTTTGCGATGAACTGCGTGAGGAGACCTGAAGATGGCCGTCGACGGAAACTGGAATATCGTGATGAACACCCCGATGGGCGAGCGCAAGGCGACGCTGACCCTGACGAGCGCGGGCAGCACGCTGACGGGCACGCAGGGCGCCGACGGCAATTCCGGCGAAATCTTCGACGGCACCGTGAGCGGCGACGACGTCGCCTGGAAGATCTCGATCACCAACCCGATGCCGCTGACGCTGGCATTCTCCGGCAAGGTTTCCGGCGACAGCATGTCCGGCGAAATGGGCATCGGCCCGATGGGCAGTTTCCCGTTCACGGGGACGAGGGCGTAATTTCATCAAGGTGTCGTCCCCGCGAAAGCGGGGATCCATACGCCGCGGCGTCGAGGGTTAAAGGCGGTTTTTCTGCCGTCGTTTTTCATACGCGATATCACGCGGTATGGGTCCCGGCGTTCGCCGGGACGACAACTGATGGGGATCGCCGCTCCCCTCACCCCAGATTCAATTCCTTGAAGAAATCATTGCCCTTGTCGTCGATGATGATGAAGGCCGGGAAATCCTCGACCTCGATCCGCCAGATCGCTTCCATGCCGAGTTCGGGATATTCCACCACCTCGACCTTCTTGATGCAGTGTTCGGCGAGATTGGCCGCCGCACCGCCGATCGAGCCGAGATAGAAGCCGCCGTGCTTCTTGCAGGCCTCGCGCACCGCGACCGCGCGGTTGCCTTTGGCGACCATCACCATCGAGCCGCCCGCCGCCTGGAACTGGTCGACGAAGGAGTCCATCCGTCCCGCCGTGGTCGGACCGAACGCGCCGGAGGCATAACCATCCGGCGTCTTGGCCGGCCCCGCGTAATAGACTGGATGATTCTTGAAATAGTCCGGCAGCGGTTCGCCCTTGTCCAGCCGCTCGCGCAACTTGGCGTGCGCGGAATCGCGCGCCACGATCATGGTGCCTGATAGCGACAGCCGCGTCTTGATCGGATGTTTTGAAAGTGTCGCCAGAATGTCCTGCATCGGCTGATTCAGATCGATTTTTACCACTTCGCCGCCGAGCGCCTGCTCCACCGCCGGGAGGTATTGCGCGGGGTTGTGCTCGAGCTCCTCGAGATAGACGCCGTCTTTTGTGATTTTGCCGAGCACCTGGCGGTCCGCCGAGCAGGACACGCCGAGGCCGATCGGCAGCGAGGCGCCGTGGCGTGGCAGCCGGATCACGCGGACGTCGTGACAAAAATACTTGCCGCCGAACTGTGCGCCGACGCCGAGCGACTGCGTCATTTTCAGTATCTCCTGCTCCATCTCCAGATCGCGGAAGGCGTTGCCGTCGGCCGATCCATGCGTGGGGAGCGCGTCGAGATAGCGCGCCGACGCCAGTTTGACGGTCTTCATGCAGAGTTCGGCCGAGGTGCCGCCGATCACGATGGCGAGGTGATACGGCGGGCACGCCGCGGTGCCGAGCGTCAGCACCTTCTCCTTCAGGAACGCCAGCATGCGGTCTTTTGTCAAAACCGACGGCGTCGCCTGGAACAGAAAGCTCTTGTTGGCGCTGCCGCCGCCCTTGGCCATGAACATGAACTTGTAGGCGTCTGCTGAGTCTTCTTGGCCCTCGGCATAGATCTCGCACTGCGCCGGCATGTTGTTGGCGGTGTTTTTCTCTTCGTACATCGACAGCGGCGCCACCTGCGAATAGCGCAGGTTGCGGCGCAGGTAGGCGTCACGCGCGCCTTCGGAGAGCGCGGCCTCGTCGTCGCCGTCGGTGATGACGCGAAAACCCTTCTTGCCCATGATGATCGCGGTGCCGGTGTCCTGACACATCGGCAGCACGCCGCCGGCGGCGATGTTGGCGTTCTTCAAAAAATCCAGCGCGACGAACTTGTCGTTGGGGCTGGCCTCCCCGTCGTCGAGGATATTGCGCAGCTGCTGCAGATGCCCCGGCCGCAGATAGTGATTGATGTCGCCGAACGCGGCCTCCGACAGCGCCCGCAGCGCCTCGCGCGACACCACCAGCATGTCCTGCCCCAGCAGCTTCTCGACCCGCACGCCCTCGGTAGCGATCTTCCGGTACGGCGTGGTGTCGGCGCCGAGCGGAAACAGCGGCGTGTGCTTGTAGGGCGGAACGGGCTTTGGCGTCGGGATGGCGGTGGGGGCGTTCATGGGAGAATCCAATTCAACCTTTTGACTAGCTCTGCTGTAGTTTATTTACCTTGGATTTGTCTATGATTTCCAACAGCACGTCGATGTAGGCACAAATATTCGCCGCATCTGTGCGACTCATATTGTAGATGAAATGGTGCGCCCTGTTGCGGTGAGCTGCCATGAATCCACGCATGATATCGGCAAAACCTCGCTGTTCACCCTCGTCATCGCTTAGAATGAGAACGGACTTGTTCTTCTCCGACTTGTTCGCCGTCATCGGGCGCGTGCGCTATGCCATCATCGCGCTCGCCGCGGTCGTGTTCATGACCTGGCTGAACTACATGCCGTCGGTGGTGATGCACGGGCTCGAGTTCGAGGGCATCGGCGCATTCGAGACGCCGGCGCGCATCATTGCCTTTCCACTGATGGCGGCCTGCGCCATCGCGCTGGCCGCGCGCAACCAGCGGCTTCGGTTCGCGACCGCACTGGCCGGCATCCCCACCTTCTACAGTCTGGTCGGGCTCATGATCTTCGCGATCGGCGTCAGCATTTACGGGTTCTGAATCGACCGTTCCGATTGACTTCCGCCCCCGGCCCTTGCAGGAAATCCGCGCGCGCGGTTCAATGGCGTAAAAGGGGCATTCGTATGAGACCGGACTTCCGCAGATCGACCCTGTTCGCCGCGGCGCTGCTGGCGACGCTGGCACTCACCGTCCCGGGCGCGTCGCCGGCGCGCGCCGACCGCTGCGAGGATATCGCCAGGGAGCTCAAGACCCAGGTCGACGGCATCAAGATCGGCATCACCACCGGCAAAATCATCTATTTGTCCCATCCGCAGGCGAGGGAGTTTTCGCTCGGCTGTCGCGGCGCCAATTACTCCAACGAACTTTACCTCAAGGCGGACCGCCGCAAGCCGAAGCCGGAATTTTTCCAGCTGGTCGCCAGCGCCGGCGCCATCGTCTTCACCATTCCGAAGCCCGACGTGCTGACCGGTTCCACCCGCTGCATCAATCGGATGGGACTGCTGCGCGGCGACAGCGTCAAGATGCGTTTCCGCCGGCTCAACATGGAATGCACGCGCACCAAGACCGAGGCGGCGATCGCGATCACGCGCGGCACGGACGAGTAGGCCCGTAGCAGTGAGCGGTATAGCCAACCATTTGCCAACAGGACCGGTCGTATTTGAGCAATATTCGAGCCCGCCGTTCACCATCCGGCGGGAATCGCCGCGATGGCTCGCAATCGCGGCCGCGGATTCATAAAGCCTTCGTCTCCAGCTCGTCACAGTCGGCAGCAACCAAGCCGAGGATCCTGTCCGATGAGTATTTCTGCAGTCAGCACTTCCATGCCGATCAAACCGCCCGAGGCCAGCGTGCTCAAACCGCCGGAGGTCAAGGTCGACCGCGACGATCGCACGCCGCCGCCGATCGTGCGGGCTGCCCTGCCCCCGGGCCAGGGAACGCGGATCGACCAGCTCGCGTGAGACAACGCTCTCCATCCTCCAATGGAAGGTAGGGAGAGCGAAGCACCGCGGGTTCTCCGAAAACGGCGCGATTATGGTGATCCCATGGCGCGCCGTTGCTCGTTCCGGTGGCTGCCGATGACAGTCGAACCCATCCCGCAAATGGCTTATAGTGCCGGCCACCCCCCCTCACGGAGCGGATGCGGACCGATGCCCAACACCAAGATCTACACCGGCGGCTGCCATTGCGGCATGGTGCGGTTCGAGTGCACCACCGATCTGGCCATGGTCACCGCCTGCAACTGTTCGATCTGCACCAAGAAGGGCCTGCATTTCGTGTTCCTGGCGCCGAAGAGTTTCGTGCTGCGCGCCGGCGAGGACAATCTGCGCGAATATCTCTTCAACAAGCATGCGATCAAGCACCAGTCCTGCATCGACTGCGGCGTCGAGGTATTTGCGCGCGGCACCAAGCCCGACGGCGCCGAAGTGGTGGCGCTCAACGTCAGCTGCATCGACGGCATCGAATTGGCCAAGCTGGCCATGACGCCGATCGACGGGCGGAACAGGTAGGGGCCGCCGCGACAGGCTCCAACTCACCGCTCCCATCGGGAGCGGTCGGATCGCATCGACAGATGCGATCCGGGTGAGGGGTTACGGTCCATCGTGAGGCTGTAACCCCTCACCCGGCGCTATGCGCCGACCTCTCCCGATGGGAGAGGTGAAGTGGGAGCTCTGCATCGCTAAACATCCAGCTCCCTGTAACGCCGGAAAATGCCCTCCTCGTTGAAGGCGATGCGGCGATCGCTGGCAAGATAGGTCCTGACGTTCGGCCTGATGGCGACGCGGCCGTGCAGATCGATCAGGCCCGGTATCCTGCGCTCGAACGCCTTCATGCGTTTCGGAAAAGCATAACGCATCCCCTCCACGATCTGGAACAACGAGAGATCGACATAGCTGACGCGGCGGCCGGTGACCCAGGGGCCGCCGCTGCTCTCCAGCAATCGCTCGAAATACCCGAGATATTTCGGCACGCGTTCCTTCCAGAATTCCGCGGTGCGCTTCTTCGCCGGCCCGCGCTGATCCTCGTAATACAGCGACGGCCCGAGCGGGTGATGGGTGTCGTGAATTTCCAGCACGAAATCCGCGATCGTCAGCTGCAGCTGATGCAGCCACAGTCTTGCTGCTTCCGCTTTCGGCGCAAGACCATGGCGCGGCCCCAGATAGAGCAGGATGTTCGCGGTCTGCCCGATCACGAGTTTTCCGGCCTTGAGAAACGGCGGGGCGAACGGCGGCGTGCCGCTCGCCTCCATCATCTTCGTCATCGCGCCGATGCCGCTGTCGCGCGCGACATCGGCGTAGTCGGCGCCGGCGTCTTCCAGCGCCAGACGGACATACTCGCCGCGCCCCTGAATCCCGGGCCAGTAATAGAGCTCATAGCGCATCGGTGTCCCCTCCCATCGGACGTGAGCCCGGCTGCCACGGTGCCAGGCTATATTCCGGTGCCGATGCGCCCCGGCGCAACGTCAGTTCGCCGCAAAACAATAGAACAGCCCGTCGCCGCCAGTGCTCTTCAGGTCGTTCTGCGAGCAGCCGCCGTCCGGTCCGCGCGAGGGATGCGAGGTGTTCCAGGACTTCGACGCGTCATCGTCGCGCAGGCCGACGCGGTCCGCATGTCCCACCATCGCCGAACCTTGCGTGCTGCTCGTCCAGTTCTTGCAGGTGCGGTCGTCGCCGGCCGCGAACGCGGTGCCGTCCGCCTGCGACCCCGTCAGCACGTCATGGCGGTTCGGCGTATCGCCGCGGCCGTTGATGACATCGCCCTTCTCGCTCAGCGCGGTCGCCTTGGTGAGATTGTTGGCGGCGCCGTGCAGTTCGGCGACATCCTTGGCGACCACGACGCCCTTGGCGTTCTGCCAGGGACCTTTGCCGATGCGGTCGCGGGCATTCGCGGCTGGCGTGCCATCAGCGGCTTGCGTGGAAAGGTAAGCGCGCCAGGTTTTCGCGCCGGCGCCCGCGGCCTGCGCCAGCGTCTGGCAATGGTTGTCGGCGCCGGCGAGGCCGCCGAGGTTGCCGCCATTGCCGATACCGACAGAGGTGACGAAGAAGCCGGTATCGGCCGCCTGCGCCCGGGCGGGTTGCGCCACGAGCGTGGCGAACGAGGCCGCGGCGAGGCCGAAACACAGCCGCGAGATCATCTTGGCGAAAACGGGCATCGTATCCTCCGGTTGGTTTTTTGATCCGCCGGCTCGTGGCGCGCCGGCCTGGTCTGACATCAACACGACGCGGCAATGGTTATTCCGGTTCCGCGGCATCGAAATCAGCAGGCTCAAAAGAAAAGGCGCCGCGGAATGAACCGCGGCGCCTTGATCTTCATGTCCTGCAGACGATCAGGTCTGCTGGATCGCCGAGAGCTCCCAGCTGGCGCCGCGCGGCCGCACGAAGGTCCACACCTCCGTCGCCTCGGTCGGCTGCTCGCTGCCCGCGACCAGCCGGTTGGTGCCGCGCTCCAACGTCTTGTCGACCAGCGAGAACCGCAGCGCCACGCTGGCGTAGTCGGTTTCGCCCTCGCGCCAGGCTTCCGCGAGGTCGCCCTGCAAGAGCTTGACGTCGGAGACCTTGTTGATGTCGTTCTTGGCCTTGTTCTCCTCGAGGTCCTTGGTGAAATACGACACCATTTCGGGCGTCGCCAGCGTGTGCAGCTTGGCGACATCCTCGTTCGACCAGGCGGCCTGAACCTCGCCGAGCAACCGCTCGAAGGCCTCGTAGTCGGCCGGCTGGATCTCAAGCGGCGCGCTGCCCGATCCCAGGCCGAAGCCGGTTCCGGTTCGCAGCGAGTTCAACGGTCCGCCGGGACCAACCGCGGCTCCGGGCGCCGGGCCGGCAAAGGCCGAGGCGGTGGCGTGACGGCGCTGCCACCACGACATCGCCAGCTTGACCACGATCAGGATCAGGCCGATCTGCAGGACCAGGCCGATGATCGAGGACAATCCGCCGAGGCCGGAGAACATCCCGCCGCCGAACAGCATGCCGAGCAGGCCGGCGCCGAGGAAGCCCGCGGCGAGGCCGCCGAGCATGCCCATGCCGGGCTTGTTGAAGAAGCCGCCCTTGGCAGCCCCCGCACCCGCGGCCGCGCCCATCCCGGGGCTGCCCGGCTGGGTCATGGTGCGGTTCATCGGTTGCGCCGCGTTCGGCGCGGTGGCGGTCGGCGGCGGTGCGGAATAGGTTTTCGAACCTCGAGAACCCGAGCTGCTGCCGCCGCCGACCCTGGCGTCGGCCGCGGAGATCGCGAACATCGCCGGTACCGC
>JAYSPJ010000047.1:0-3426 GCA_043722155.1 Bradyrhizobium sp. | reverse complement strand
ACCCCAGCGGCGGATTCCTGTCGCTCGGCGAGGCTACCACCGCCCAGGCGCTGATGCAGGTCTGCGAGCTGATTTGGCAACTGCGCGGCGAGGCTTCCGGGCGCCAAGTCGCCGATGCGCGCATCGGCATGACCGCGGTTCTGGGTTTGGGCGCCAATGGCGGCTCGGTGATACTGAAATCCTGAATGACTGGCTGATCAGGCCAGCGCCGAACGGATTCCCTCCGCCAGGTACTCGATGGCATCGACCGCTTTCGGGGTGACCTGGGGGAACCCGGCAAAGCCGTGGATGACCCCGGGATAACGGCGAAGCGAGACAGGCACCCCCGCCGCAGCCGCGGCCCGCGAGAACGCCTCGCCTTCATCGCGCAACGGATCGAGTTCGGCGGTCACCACCCGCAGCGGTGGAAGCAGGGCGAGATCGGATCGCCGCAGATCGTACAACGGTTCGTCGTCGCGCGCATCGCCGAGGTAGCATTCCCAGGCCCAAGCGACGAACGAGCCCGTCAGCATATAGCCTTCGTCGTACGCCAGGGCCGAGTCGCTCGCGCGGCTCGGGTCAATCAGCGGGTAGAGCAGTGCGGCCAATGCGGGCGCGAACCCTTTCGCCTCGGCGCGCAACGAAGCGGCGAGCGCAAGTTGCGCGCCGGCGCTGTCTCCCGCCACGGCCCAGCGGGAAACGGCAAGGCCGAGTTCAGTCGCGTCGCGCCGCAGCCAGAGCAGTGCGGCCATGACATCGTCGAGCGGGGTCGGGAATGGGTACTCAGGCGCCAAACGATAGGCCGGGGCTGCGACCGCCATCCCGGTGGCTGCGGCCAGATGGCGGCAAGTCGCATCATGGCTGTCGAGATCGCCGAGGACGAAACCGCCTCCGTGGAGAAATACGACCAGCGGCAGCGTGGCGGCTGCGGTGGGTCGATAGAGGCGAAGCGGAACCGGGGTTTCACCACCGATGACGACGTGATCGCTGATCAGGAACAACTCGGGACCACGGGCTTGGGCGAGGAACCGGTTGGCAGCCTGACGGAGGTCAGCGAGAGCAAGCCCCGGCGGAGGCCGGCGCAGGCTGATCCGAGGTTGAGCAAGCAGATCGGCGAACGCCTTGTCGAGGCCCCCGCGCGCCGGCTGGTCAGGCAACGGTGGCGTGCCTGGTCTGGCGCAGATGGAAGCCTTCGTAGCCACTCTCCGCCGTCTTCTCGAGGATTCGACGGTAATAGCGAACACCTCCGGAATAAGGCATGAACACCCGCGGCTTGTTCGGCATCTCTGCGCCCATGTAGTACGAAGGGGTCTTGAGATAGAGCGTTTCTTTGGCGCGCTCGTTGACGTGATCGACCCAGTCGCGCTCAGCCTTGGCAGTGACCTCGATCTCGTCGATTCCGTGCTCGCGGGCGTGCTCGAACAGCGCCACCAACCAGTCGATCTGTTCTTCGGACGACAGCAGCACGTTGCTAAGCAGCGACGGGCTCCCCGGGCCGACGATGATGAACATGTTGGGAAATCCATCAACCCCGATGCCCAGAAAGGTCGTCGGTCCCGCCGCCCACTTCTCGGCGAGCGTCACCCCGCCGCGTCCGACGATCTGCGGCGCGAGCAGTGAACCGGTGAACGCGTCGAAGCCGGTCGCATAAATGATGATGTCAAACTCGAGCTCCTCCGCAGTGGTGCGGATCCCCTTGGCGGTAAACTCGGCGATGGGCGTCTCGGCGAGATCGAAGAGCGAGACGTTGTCGCGGTTGAACGTCTCAAAGTAGCCGCTGTCGACCGAGGGACGGCGGGTCCCGAAGGGAAAGCCGCGCGGGGTGAGCTTCTCGCGGAGAACCGGGTCGTGGACGCGTTCCGCGATCTTACCGCGGATGAACTCCGAGGCGAGTTCGTTCGAACGTTCGTCGAGCAGGATATCCTTGTAGGTCAGCGCGAAGCCGAACCCGAGCCGATTCCATGCGGCTTCGAAGGTCTTGCGGCGGTCCTCCTCAGAGGCGTCGATCGCGCGTTCGGGGTTCGGCACAAAGCCAAGGCCGCTTGGCGAATTTCGCGCCTTTTCCCGACGGTCACGGTAGCTCGCCTTGACTTGCGCGTCCTCCTCGTCGGTCACCGGAGAGTTTGCTGCGGGAATAGAAAAGTTGGCGGTCCGCTGGAATACCGCAAGGTGCGCGGCCTGTTGGGCGATCACCGGGGTCATCTGCACTCCCGACGAGCCGGTGCCGATGATCGCCACTCGCTTGCCCGCGAAATCGATCGGTTCGCCGGGCCACTCGGCGCTGTATATGATGCGCCCCGAGAAGTTCGTCTGTCCGGGGTATTCGGTCCGTTTGGGGGTCGAGAGCTGTCCCACCGCTAAGATGAACTTCGCGGCGCGCCACGATCGGCCGTCCGCGCTGGTGACGGTCCAGCGCAAGTCGTCTTCGTCGTATTCGGCGCGCTCCATCCGGGTGTTGAGTTCGATGTCGCGGCGCAGATCGAAGCGGTCGGCAACATGATTGATGTAGCGCAGGATCTCGGGCTGGGTCGCGTAACGTTCACTCCACCGCCAGTCCTGCTCGAGTTCGGGCGCGAAGCGATAGGAATAGTCATAGCTCTCGACATCGCAACGCGCGCCCGGATACTGGTTGAAGTACCACACTCCACCGATGCCCGCGGCCGCTTCGAGCACGACCACCCGAAGTCCCATCTCGCGCAGCGAATGGAGCGCGCGCAGCCCGGCAAAACCCGCGCCGATCACAATGGCATCAACGTCCCGCGTCATTTCGTCACTCCTAGCGCCCGCCTGATTGTCACAGGCTCGCCGAGCTGTCAACGGTATCGTGGAATATGCCGAGACGCGGTCGCAGCGCCGCAATCAGAGGGCGTTTTCCGGTATCTAAACGTGGCCGAAAAACCTGAGGCGCCCGAGTGAACCGGATTTTCCACACCTCTATTGACGAGGACGACGAGCCGCTTACACTGTGGCGGGCCGAGTCAGGCGGGGCCGACCGGTACCCGCGGGACAGCGATAGGGAGCGCATCTATGGTGGAGTCGGTTGCGGGGAGGCAAGAGGCACTGCGCGTCCGCTTTCCGACGTGGCGTCCGATGACGTTGCACAGTGTGCTCGACGAGGCCGCTGCCGTCTTCGGCCAGCGGCCGTTCGTGATCACGCCCGAACGCACCTGGACTTACGCGGAAGTCGTGGCCTGGTCGCGGCGGCTGGCGAGCGGGCTGAAGCGCATCGGGGTCGAGCCGGGTGACAAAGTGGCGCTGGTCCTCGCCAATTACCCCGAGTTCATCGCTCTCAAGTACGCGATCTCGCGCGTCGGTGCGGTCGCCGTCCCGCTCAACATTCTCAATCGTCGGGATGAGCTGCGCTATTTGCTCGAACAGTCGAACGCCGCGATTCTGGTCACGATGGATCGGTTTCGCGGTGTCGATCACTTGGCGATGATCGATGAG
>JAYSPJ010000046.1:0-2500 GCA_043722155.1 Bradyrhizobium sp. | reverse complement strand
GTCGAACACGCACAGTGCCCGCAGCTGCCCGGCCCGCCATTGCGCGACCGCCTCGACCGGATTGTTCACGCTGGAATCGATGTGCTTGCCGACCAGTTGCACGGCGACGTCGCCGCCGCCCTTGAACGGGATGTAGATGAACTTGGTGCCGATGAGCTTTTCGAGCGCGACCGTGATGATCTGGTCTTCCTGCTTCGATCCGGTGCCGCCCATCTTGATGCTGCCGGGAGGCGCCTTCTTCACGGCGTCGATGTAGTCCTTGACGTCCTTGTACGGCTTGTCGGCATTGACCCAGAGCACGAACTCGTCGAGTGCCAGCATCGCGACCGGCGTCAGGTCCTTCCAGTTGAAGGGAATTCCGGTGGCGAGCGGAGTCGTGAACAGGTTCGACAGCGTGATGATGATCTTGTGCGGGTTGTTCACCGACGACTTGACGTCGAGAAAGCCTTCGCCCCCGGCGCCGCCCGACTTGTTGATGACGACCAGCGGCTGCTTCATCAGGCTGTGCTTGGTGACGATGCCCTGGATCGTGCGCGCCATCTGGTCGGCGCCGCCGCCGGTGCCGGCGGGTACGATGAACTCGACCGGGCGGACCGGTTCCCAGGCCGCAAGCGCAACGCCACTGGTGCAAATCGCAGCAACCGTGGCCAGCGCTACGCGCAAAATAGAACTCTTCATGTCTCTCTCCCAATGCATTCAAACGCGCCGGTCTTGGCCGGCTTTGCCATCAACTGATTCCGGGCAGCCCTTGAGGGCCTTGTCCCGGTCGATCGTGCCGCAGGGGTTGTCCCGGCGACGCGGTTGCCAGCTAGAATTGTATGATCGACCTTCCAGCGTGGCATCCGCTATTTCGGAATATTTTAGCTTTCCGAATGGGTAGCATGACCGACTCTTGATCATACTCCCCGAAGGTATCGGCGGTCCTGCGGACCAGCCATTCCGAAAGATGTCCCCCATGCCGCGCTATGCGCGCTAATGGCCGCATATTGGTATGCGATATGCCACAGTGCAAACGATAAACTTCCGCGGATCGCGCATAGGCCAATTTGTCGCAGAGAAAAGGGGGATTCTGCCCACAAAGGCGGCAAAAAAAAGGCCCCGAAAACGGGGCCAAGTCTGGGAGGAAGTGAATGAGAAGCGATTGGTTCGAATCGGGTTTCAGAGCCCGAAATAGGGCAAGTCGCCGTTGCGGATCGCTAAGCGGGCGCTCGTCATCAGCAGGCGGTCGATCGAGGCGATCAGGCGGCCGAACAGGCCGGTGGAGGGAACAAATCCGATTGAAGCAGTTTTGGCCATTTTCGCGCCCCTTTCCGGAATGCAGCACCGCGCCGCATCAGCGATCTAGCGCCAATCTACGTATACCACATACCAGCAGCAATCGATTTGTTTGCATAGCAGCATTTCCTCCTTTGCAGTGCAGCAATAGCGGGGAAATCGCCGCGCACTGAAAAAGGCCGCCGGGAGGACCGGCGGCCTTGATGGCATCGTTGCAGGCAGCCTATTCGGCGGCGACCTTGCGCGGCGGGTCGAGCGCGCCGGAATCGTGGATTTCGGCCACCTGATGATCGGAGAAGCCGAGCACCTGGCGCAGGATTTCGTCGGTGTGCTCGCCGAGCAGCGGCGAACGCGTCACTTCGGAGATCGAATCCGACATCTTGATCGGATTGCCGACGCTCAGATATTTGCCGCGGACCGGATGATCGACTTCGACCACGGTACCGGTCGCGCGCAGCGACGGCTCTTCGGCGATTTCCTTCATCGACAGGATCGGGCCGCAGGGGATGTCGTCCTTGTTGAGGATGTCCATCGCCTCGAACTTGGTCTTGGTCATGGTCCACTGTTCGATGCGTCCGAAGATCTCGTTGAGGCGCGACAGCCGGGCCGGCGGCTTGGCGTAATCCGGATGGGTCTTCCAGCCGGGTTCGCCGATCACGTCGCAGATCTTCTCCCAGACCGGGGCCTGGGTGATGAAGTAGATGTAGGCGTTGGGATCCTGCTCCCAGCCCTTGCACTTCAGGATGCGGCCGGGCTGACCGCCGCCGGAATCGTTGCCGGCGCGCGGCACCGCGTCGCCGAACGGAATGCCTTCGCCGAACTGGCTGTATTCCTTCAACGGGCCATGGGCGAGGCGCTGCTGGTCGCGCAGTTTGACGCGCGCGAGATTGAGCACGCCGTCCTGCATGGCAGCCGTAACCTTCTGGCCCTTGCCGGTGACGGTGCGCTGATAGAGCGCGGTGACGATGCCGAGCGCCAGATGCAGCCCGGTGCCGCTGTCGCCGATCTGCGCGCCGGTGACCAGCGGCAGGCCGTCACGGAAGCCGGTGGTCGACGCCGCACCGCCGGTGCACTGGGCTACGTTCTCATAGACCTTGCAGTCCTCGTACGGCCCAGGGCCAAAACCCTTGATCGAGGCCACGATCATCTTCGGATTGATGCTCTGGATTTTCTCCCACGGGAAACCCATGCGGTCGAGCACGCCGGGTCCGAAATTCTCCACCAG
>JAYSPJ010000045.1:0-2709 GCA_043722155.1 Bradyrhizobium sp. | reverse complement strand
GTCGAGCTAGCGTCGGCAGTGACAGCCCTCGGCGTGCCATGAATGTAGGGCAAGTTTTGACGGCTCGGCTTGAGTCAGCGAAAGCCTGCTTTGTTAGCGGAACCAGACATCAAGTTTGCCTCGGTTCTAACGTCCGCTTTCGCGCATTCCCAACCAAAAGCGGACAGTCGGCTTACGACCACATTGCAGACAGTAGGATAGCGAACTAGCACCCCAATCTATGTTGTCCACCGACGCGATGAAACGCACTGCCGCAAAGCAACGTATCCTTCATATCTCGCGCTGATAGCGGATCTCTATGGTTAGGAATTCGCTTCTCATCGCATCCGTAGTCGCCAGCACATTGCCTGTCGCCGCGAGCGCTCAAGATTCGGCCAAGGAAAACGGGCCGACCCTGCCGCCAGTCAAGTTTGGCACTCCGCCACCCGAAGCTGACGAACCCGAGGACAAGGATGAAGAGCCCGAGATTGTCGTCCAGGGACAGCGTCCGCCGCAGCGCGGAGCCGTCATCGGCGACATCGTTCCCGACGTGCAGTTTTCCCGCGCTTCGATAAGGGCTTTGGGCGTCAGCTCGATATCGGAAGTACTCGACGAATTGGCACCCCAGATCCGCAGCGACCGCGGGCGGGGGGAAGCGCCGGTCATCCTTGTTAATGGCCATCGCACCACGGGTTTTTCCGAAGTGCGCGACATGCCGCCCGAGGCCATCTCTCGGATCGATGTTCTGCCCGAAGAAGTCGCCCTCAAATACGGCTTCAGTGCCAACCAGCACGTCGTCAACATCGTTCTACGCAAGCGATTCCGGGCTTTCGTCACCGAAGTCCGTGACAGCATGCCGACCGAGGGTGGCCGGAACGCCTTCGAACCAAGCCTGAGCTTTACCCGGATTGGTGCCGACAGCAGAATCAATTTGAGTGCGCGCTACACCAGGGCGGATGCGTTGATGGAGGACCAGCGCGATGTCGCCATGCCTGTCTCGCAAACGCCCTATGCCCTCGGTGGCAACATTACCGCCGCACCGGGTGCGACTTCAGCCGAAATCGACCCGGCGCTGAGCCTGCTCGCTGGCTATCCGGTAACGATCGCCGGTGTCCCGGCAATTGCGGGATCGGGCACCCCGCATCTTGCTGACTTTGTCCCTACGGCAAACCGTCCAGAGCAGACGGACACACGCCCCTTTCGCACCCTGCTACCATCGACCGAACAACTCGCGCTCAATGCCGTGGTCAGCCGCACGATCCTCACGAGGGTCGAGGTGACGGTCAACGCACGTTTGCAACTGGGTCGCTCCGACTCGGATTCCGGTCTTGCCGGCATCCCTCTCGTCATCCCCGCAGGTAACCCCTACTCCCCCTTTGCGAACTCTGTCGGCCTGTATCGCTACGCAAGCCCTTCGGATGCCATCCGGCACCATAACAATGATCTCGCCGGGCATCTCGGTTTGAACTTCAATACCACTACCGGTGGATGGAACTGGTCGCTGACGGGTGCCTACGATCGCACCCAGTCGCACACCCGAAAGACCACTGGCCTGGACACGACCGACCTTCAGGCGGCGATACTTGCGGATGATCCACGCATCAATCCATTTGCCGGCTTCGCGTCCTTGCCAGTCAGCGCACGGGCGCCAGACAGTGCGCGAGCCGATACGGACCAGAGCACGCTGGACATGACGGTTCATGGTCCGCTGGCGATGCTTCCTGCAGGCCCAATGGTGGTCACAGTGCGACTTGGCGGGGAATGGGAAGCGCTTGATAGCGTTTCAGTCAGATCGGGCAACACACTCGAAGCCAGGCTCTCGCGCCAGGACTTAAGGGGACAGTTCAATCTGGATGTTCCGATCGCCAGCCGCCGCCGAAATGCCCTGGGATTTCTCGGCAACCTCTCGCTGAATGCCAATTTCGCGGCACACCGGCTGTCTGATGCCGGGACGCCGAAAAGCTATGGCTTCGGCCTGACGTGGTCGCCCGTTCCGGCCGTAAGGGTCGTCGCATCGATGAGCGATGAGGATGGTGCCCCCAGCCTCATGCAACTGGGTGCGCCCGTATCGGTCATCACTGGCGTGCGCGCCTATGACTTCCAGACTGGGGCAACGCTTGATGTGTTGCAGGCCGATAGCGGCAACCCGGCGTTGAAGAATGACAATCGCAGAGTATTGAAAGTCGGAGCGACGGTCCGACCCAGTACAACCGGCGGCCTGTCGTTGACGGCGGTGTTCCTGCACAAGCGCACGCGCGACGCGATTGTGACGCCGATCATCAATGATGCCGTCATCGCGGCGGCGTTCCCCGATCATTTCGTCCGCGGCGCTGCCGGCTCATTAGTCCGGATCGAGCGCAAGCCGGTCAATCTGGACCGGGAAACCCAGGAAGAGCTGCGCTGGGGCTTCAATTTCGCGAAGGGACCAAGCGCGCGCGGGCAGATGTTGTCGGGAGGCTCGCAAACCCGTTCCACGCCCGCCCGGATACAGTTCGCCCTTTACCACACATGGCGCATGCGCGACGAGGTGCAGGTCAAGCCCGGCTTGCCGGCGATCAACCTGCTGGATGGCGGCGCAATCGATCCGGTTGGCGGTTTGTCGCGGCATGAAATCGAGGCACAGGCCGGAATTTCCAGGAATGGCATCGGTGTCCGGGCGGGCGCAAACTGGCGCTCGGCAAGGCGAATTGATGGAAGTACGCCAGCCAGTTCGCTGCATTTCTCGGACCT
>JAYSPJ010000044.1:0-3548 GCA_043722155.1 Bradyrhizobium sp. | reverse complement strand
GCTGTACGGCGCGGGCGTGCCCAAAGTCCGCACCCTGGTGTGGATGGTCAGCATTGTCGGCCTGATCCTGGCGATCAAGCCGCTGTTTGGGGGCTGATGGATCGGCTTGCGGCAGCTATCGGAACGACAGCGCCGCCAGGCCCATAACCCGGATAATGAGACCTGCCGAGCGAGGCAGGCAGGGCGGCGGGTAAAAGGCGCTAGCCCCCGCCCACCTGGTCTGCCAGCGGCAGCTCGATCAGCTTCATGATCCGGTCGGTTTCGGCCAGGATTTTGACGATCTTCTGATAGTGGCCGATGTCGTCCCATGAGAGGGTGCGACCGCGCCGGTCCTTGAGCCACTTCTGCGCGGGCTGATAGCCGCCGATGTGGAAGGTCCAGGCGATTTCGGGAACGTCGGCGAAATACTGGTCCTTGTTGACAAGCACCCTTCCCGTTCGTGCTGAGCTTGTCGAAGCACCGCTCTTTTCTTCGTGCGCTGTGCTGGCAGACAAGGACGGCCCTTCGACAGGCTCAGGGCGAACGGGTGTAGTGGGTTCAAACTTGGGGAAGCCGCTGGCGACGATCTCGTCACCCTCACCGTGGAAGACATAGGGCGTCTCGCCGATGGCAGGCGCTTCCATCAGGTGCAGACGGCGGAGTTGCTCGCCCTTTTCGCTGACATGGGCAAACACCTCGGGCGAGGGCGGATAGGGGATATGGGGGTAAGATATGCTTAATGCCTGCCGATACTTCGCCCGGTATCGCGGGCAGTGCAAAATTCCATAGATGTAGTCAAACAGTTGCTGAGGTGAAGGAGTATGACCAAGATCATTATCTAATCTTAGTATGAGGCGGGGGTCTAAATTAGACCTTTGTTTGTCAAATTCATTGTCGTCGAACAACCAAAGCGGGAAGTTCATGGCGTTTGAACCGCTCGTTCCCGAAAGGAATATGGCTTCTGATGGTTGTTGCGTCACAAAGGCATGAGCAAACTCCAAGTCATTGAACGCTTTTGAGGTAAGAAGGCCAATGTTCGTCCCGGCGCGGTAGTGATCCATCACGTCTGATCGATCGCGTTCAAGCTGCTCCGGATCGTTCAAGAGAAAGGAACGGCCCAAAACTCGGTACGAAAACGGCTCGATGGGTGCGTCTGCACCATGTCGTTCCAGTAACTCGGAAACGGTGTCGGCAACGAATTTCCCGTCAGATCCCGTGACAATTCCGTTCGAGTGTATCGGCAACGCGGATTCAAGAGAGAAGCCGCTCCGAAACTCTCGGTCAGTCGGATAATCCCAAGGAAGAAGCATGTAGTGCGGAGCTTCAGGTGTTAGCCGGGTCCAGTCCAAGGTTGCCAAGTCTGCTGCAAAGAGCGCCTCACCCTTCGCGGCACGTGTCCCCCACAAATCCGCATGGCGAAGTTCGGCCAATCCATCGGCTTGCTTTGCGCCACGAGCACATATGACGATTGCAACGCCTGGCTTGATATCGAAGACGTTTTTGTCAGCTAAGCCGACCGGAACGCGCTCCTTGCGATTTGAACTGCCGTGCAGGTCAAGCACCCAGACTTTTGAAAAAGTCTTCAGCAAATGCCAACGCATACCTCGGAATGTGGGATTGTTGAGATAGCCGTGATTTGTGATGAACCCTAACACCCCGCCCGATGGGTTTTTGGCAATAACGTCTTCGGCCATTCTAATGAACTTGACGTAGTCGTCGTTCAGCCACTTAGGATTGCGCTCAACTAAGGGTGCCTTGCCGCCCGGCTCCATCTTGTAGACTTCTATCAGACCCATGATGTGATCGCCAGTATTCTGCGAAACACCTGAATAAGGCGGATTCCCGATCACGCACATTATCGGCGACTGGCGCTTCACTTCGCTGGCCCCGCGCGCTTCCTCAGCCAGCGGCTGGAAGAACAGGTCCTTCACCTCGCGCTCGGCAGGTTCAAGTGAATTGGTCAGCCACACCGACAACCGCGGCGGCTTGGCGCTCGGCTTATAGCCGGTCTGGTCGAGCATCATGTCCAGCTTCATGTGGCACATGGCGTAACTGGCCATCAGCAGCTCGAAGCCGTGCAGCCGCGGCAACAAATCCTGCTCGACATATCCCGACCACTTGCCCGGCGCGCGCGCCTTCACCCGGTCTGCGATGAGCTGCACCGCCTTGGCGAGAAAGGTGCCGGTGCCGGTCGCCGGATCGAGAATCTGGACCTTGTGGACCTCGCGCTTTTCGGTCAGCGGCTTGCCGGTCTTGGGATGGTTCAGCCCGGTGTCCCAATCGACCGTGACCTTGCTGGTATCAGCCAGCCCGTCGGCCAGCCCGAACTCGGTCTTGAGCACGTCGTCCACCGCGCGGACGATGAAATCGACCACCGGTTCGGGCGTGTACCACACCCCCCGGCTCTTGCGCTTCTTGGGGTTGTAGGCGGCGAGGAAGTCTTCGTAGAAATGGACGAAGGGATCGTTGCGCGCGGTAAACTTGCCGAAATCGCGAAACAGCGAGTGCGGATCGCTGGCGCGCATCAGCGCGACCAGATCGTCCACGATATAGATCAGGCGCTGGGGCAGTTGCGGCCCGGCGATATATTCGAACAGCCCCTTGAGGAACGGGTTCGAGGCGGGCAGGTCGTCCATCGCCTCCTGTCGGCTGAAGGTGGTCAGATCGTCGTCGTGAAAGCGCGCCGCGAACATCCCGTAGGTGATCGTCTCGGCATAGATGTCGGCGAACTCGTCGGGCTCCAGCGCGGGCAGCAGGTTGGCCTTGAAGCTGCGGAACTGCCCGCCAAGGCCGGAGCGAAAATCCGGATCGGCGGCAAGCGCGATACCGATCTCGTCCTTGATGATCGCCGCCTTGGCCGCCATCATCTCGGCCAGCTTGGCAGCGGAGCGGATGCTGATCGGCTTTTGTTCGGCGAACAGTCTGAACTGGCGCTCCAGTTCCTCGAAGCGATCGGGCCTCGGCTGTAGCCCCATCAGGAAATCCGCAATCGAGACGTAGTGGACGCTTTCGCCCTCGCGGATGAACTCGAAATCGACCCCGTTAGTGTAAATCAGGTTGGGATAGGCTTTCTCATACCGTTTGCGCTGCTCGATCGAGTAGCCCTTGAGCTTGATGACGTCCTTGTCGACGTCCTTGGCCTCGCACCAGCCGAGCGGAATCGTGCCGCGCTGGAACAGGAAATCCGGCATTCCCGCATCGGATTTCTTCGGCTCATTGATGACGGTCAGTGCCGGGTCGATGCTCTCGAACAGCGATTGCAACGCGGGGCGATAGCTGTGCTCGGTCGCCTGCCCGCTCGCGTACTTGGAACGCACCTGGTCGAGGTAGCCTGCAATATCCATGGATCGCCCCCTTGCGACCCTGTTCCAACACTTTCCGCAACTTGCCAAGCGGCACCCGGCGCGGACGGCGCAGGCACCGAACGATTTTCCTACATCGCCCGAACCTGTTAGCCTCGCAGCGGCTCGTTCTTACCGTCGATTCGCTTGTCTCCCGATGCCGCGCCTTTGGGGAAACACAGGTCGGTGCCGCGGATGTATTTCATCAACTTGCGTGCTGTGCATACC
>JAYSPJ010000043.1:0-2286 GCA_043722155.1 Bradyrhizobium sp. | reverse complement strand
TCGTAGTCGGCCAGTTCCTTCTTCATGTCGTCGCCGAATTTGGGATCCCAGCTGTAACCGTTGGTCTTGAGAAAAGTTTTGAATTCGTCGCTTGCGACGATGACCTTCGAGGCCGCCATCAGTTTGTCGAGCACCGGCTTCGGCAGGCCGTTCGGTGCGATCACGTAATAGCCGACTGGAAACGTTTCCTTCCACGGCGTCTCGCCGATCGGCTTGGCGTCCGGCAACAGGTCGTATTTGCCCTGCTGAAACACCGCGAGCACGCGCAGTTTGCCGGCGTCGATCTGGCCCTTCATGCCCGGTGCATAGCCGCAGGTGCCGTCGACCCGGCCGCCGAGTGCCGCCAGCGTGGATTCGCCGCCGCCGCCGGTGAACGGCACCGTGACGATGCGCGTGCCCGCGAGCTTGTTGAGTTGCTGAATGTTGATGTCGTTCGCCGAACGCAGGCCGGAGACCGAGACCTTCAGCTTGCGCGGATTGGCCTTGGCCTCGGCCATGAAGTCGTCGAAGGTCTTCCAGCGGGAATCCGCCGGCACCGCCAGGATCGCGGGCAGATCGGAAAGCTTGGCGATCGACTGGTAGTCGTTGGCCGATTTCCATGCCAGTCCCTTCATCTCCAGCGGCTGATAGGCCAGCGAGGAGGTCGAGCCGAGCCCGATGGTGTAGCCGTCGGGCGCGGCGCGGATCACCGCCCCGGTGCCGATGGTGGCCGACGCCCCGGGCTTGTTCTCGACGATCACCTTGACCTTGAGTTGCTTCTCCAGCAGCTCGGCATATTTACGGCTGATCGGATCGGTGGAGCCGCCGGGCGCATAGGGCACATAGAAGGTGATGTCGCGGGTCGGCCATTCATCGGCGGCGTGTGAGGAGGCTGAAAATCCAGCGGCCGCCGCCAGCAACGCGAAAGCAGCCAATGCCGCCTGACGGAAATTCAAGCGAAACTGCATGATGTTTCTTCCCGATGCCTGCTTGTTGTTTTTTTGTGGCACCCGACCATGACGATTGAGACCGGACCTCGTCAACGATTTTTCCACCGGCGCGCCGGTCGGGCGGCCGGCCCGCACTGCCCGGCCGGCGACGTTCTGCCCTGCGTAATGATGCTGGCGCGGGGTCCTAAGTCCGGCTAATGCTGCTCGGCACAAAGCGAGACGCAAGAAAATGGCCGATCCGATCCAGGAAGTTCTGCAGGCTTTTGCCAATGGCGAACTCGTCGTTGTTACCGATGACGACGACCGCGAAGGCGAGGGCGATCTGATCGTCGCGGCGTCGCTGTGCACTTCCGAGAAGATGGCGTTCATCATCCGCCACACCTCCGGCATCGTCTGTGCGCCGATCACCTCCGAAGACGCCCGCCGGCTGCGGCTCGATCCGATGGTGGCGCACAACGAGTCCAACCACACCACCGCCTTTACGGTGTCGATCGATTACAAGCCGGATAACGGCACCGGAATTTCGGCGGAGGAACGCGCCTCCTGCTGCCGCGCGCTGGCCAATCCGAATGCCGGCGCCAGTGATTTCGCCCGGCCCGGCCATATTTTCCCGCTGATCGCGCGCGACGGCGGGGTGCTGCTGCGCTCGGGCCATACCGAGGCCGCGGTCGATCTCTGCAAGCTCTCCGGCCTGCCGCCGGTCGGGGTCATCTCGGAATTGATGAACGACGACGGCACGGTCATGAAGGGCGCGCAGGTGGCCAGGTTCGCCGCCACCCACAAGCTCAAGCACGTCACCATCGCCGACATGATCGCTCATCGTCAGGCGCGCGAGAAACTGATCGAGCGGGTCTCGACCTTCACCACCGACAGCCCGATCGGGCCGCTGCAGGGCTATGCCTATCGCTCGCCGTTCGATTCCATCGCCCATGTCGCCTTCGTCTATAACGGCATCGGCGACGGGCGGAACGTGCTGACACGCTTTCACAAGCCCAATATCGTCAAGGATATCTTCACCGGGCCGAAGCGCATGCAGGCGGTGCTGGAACATTTCAAGAAGAACGGCAGCGGTGTGCTGATCTACCTGCGCGACGGCGCCGCCGGCGTTCCGGTCGCGCCATTGCCGGAAGACAAATCCGCCGAAGCCGACCGCAACAAGCAATGGCGCGAGGTCGGGGTCGGCGCGCAGATCCTGCGCGATCTCGGCGTCAGCTCGATCCGTCATTTGACGTCGTCGGTGCACGACTACAAGGGACTGTCCGGTTTCGGCATCGAGATCCTCTCCAACGAACAGCTTGAAGGCTAAAGCCTCCGTCATTCCGGGGCGCATCGGAGATGCGAACCCGAAATCTCGAGA
>JAYSPJ010000042.1:0-3841 GCA_043722155.1 Bradyrhizobium sp. | reverse complement strand
GCGATCGAGAATCCGACGGCGCAGCCCGGCTACAAGCCGGTGCAGATGCCGATGCCGAAGCCGGAGACCGCGTCCTACAACGCCAACTCATTGTGGCGCAACGGCTCCAGAGCGTTCTTCAAGGATCAGCGCGCCGCCCGGATCGGCGACATTCTCACCATCACCGTGAATTTCACCGACAAGGCCAACATGGCCAACGAAAGCCAGCGCAGCCGCACCTCCAAGGAGGATTCCGGCATCACCGATTTCGCCGGCTCCAAGCTTTTGACCGGAGACGCCGCCAAGATGCTGCCCGGCAAGCTGCTGGTCACCGAATCCGCCGGCTCCTATGACGGCAAGGGATCCGTGGTGCGGCAGGAGAACCTGCAGACCAACGTCGCCGCCGTGGTCACGCAACTGCTGCCGAACGGCAATCTGGTGGTCGAGGGCAAGCAGGAGATCCGCGTCAATTTCGAAATCCGCGAACTGATCGTCGCCGGCATCGTGCGCCCGGAGGACATCCAGAGCGACAATACCATCGATTCCAGCAAGATCGCGCAGGCCCGCATCGCCTATGGCGGCCGCGGTCAGATCACCGACGTCCAGCAGCCGCGCTACGGCCAGCAGGTCACGGATATTCTGCTGCCGTTCTAGTCGCGAATTTAGAGAGCTCCCACACCTCGTTGCGAACCTAGGCGCGATGATGTGTTCCAACGCGGCCTCTGCCAGCTCCCCTGGCAGGGGCCGCGGTTGTTTTGGGGGGAAGGCGGTCGTCGTTGCGAGGAGCGCAAGCGACGAAGCAATCCTGCTTCATGCGACGAGCTACCTCGCGATCGATACCGCGCTGTAGATCTCCGTCCCCGTGGTCTCCACGATCCGGCCCTTGAGTGCCCTGACAAATTCCCGCGATCCCTCGACCGCGAAGTAGCTACGCAAGGCGAGTTCATCGGTCCATTGCTCGAAGAAAAACAGGCGAAGCGGGTTCTGGTAGTCGACATGCACTGCATGCGAGATGCAGCCCGGCTCCTTCCGGGAGCGCTCGACGTGTTCGAGACAGAGGCGGCGCACACACCCCGTCGATCGGCGGGGATTGCAATCGCGACCGGTCCTGCCGGCCAAGCGTGCGTCCGGGATCGGGGAAGTCTCAGCGCCGCCGGGCCACGGCGACGCCGAGCAGGAACGCCGCCAGCAGCGAGCCGAGCGGCGCTTCGCGGGCGATGTTGGCGAGGATGCTGAGCGGCATCCCGGGTTTGCGGCCGGTCTCGATGGCGTCGCTGACCCGGTGGGCCGCGCCCTTCACCGCGTCGGAAACTTCCGAGATGGTGGACTTCGGCTCCGGCACGGGGTCGAGGCCCTCATAGACGTAGGGCGGCGGTGTGGTCTGGTCGTTCATGGCTTAACTCTCCGGCTTGCTCGCAGGCAATCGATCAGACGGAGATTGGTTCCGGCCGGGCGCTTGTCGCGGCGGACGTTGCGCGCGGGAAGCGGCGGCGCGGGCCGCGCGACGCGGCCGCCTGCGCGCAACCGGCTCAACTTGGCTTGATCCCCGCCGCCTTCATGATCGGCAGCAGCCGCGCTTCCTCGCTGGCGCGGAAGGCCTTGATCTCGGCCGGCGAGGTCGGCATCGGCGACGCCCCGAGCTCGGCGTAGCGGGCTTTCAACTGGGGGTCCGCCAGCGCCTTGTTGGTGAGCGCATTGATCTGCGCCACCAGGACGGCCTTCATGTCCGGCGGGCCGACCATCGCGGTCCATGAGGTCATCTCATATCCCGGCAGCACCTCGGCCATGGCCGGCACGTCCGGCAGTTCGGGAATCCGCGTCCTCGAGGTGACGGCGACCGGCCTGATCTGTCCGCCGCGCACGCTCGGCAGCGAGCCCGGCAGATTGTCGAACAGGAGATCGACACGGCCGCCCAGCAGATCGGTCAACGCCGGTCCAGCCCCCTTGTAGGGAATGTGGTTCACCTCGACGCCGGCCATGCTGTTCATCATCTCGCCGGAGAGGTGCAGCGTGGTGCCGAATCCCGCCGAGGCGTAGGTGTATTTGCCGGGCTCCTTCCTGAAGGCGGCCAGCAAATCCTTCAGGTCCGAGAACGGCAGGTCCTTCCGGGCGCAGAGGATATTCGGCAGCTGCCACATGCCGCCGATGAAGGTGAAGCCGTCGCGCGGGTCATAGGGCAATTTGGCGTAGGTCCCGATCGCCAGCACGTTGGTGGCGATGCCGCCGAGGCCGACCGTGTAGCCGTCGGGTGCGGCTTTCGCCACCGCATCGCCGCCGAGCACGCCGCCTGCCCCCGCCCGGTTCTCGACCACGAAGGATTGTCCGGAAAGCTCGCTCATCTTCTGGCAGAGAATGCGCGACAGCGTATCGGTGGCGCCGCCGGCCGGAAAGCCGTTGACGTAGCGCACCGTCCGCGTCGGCCATGCCTCTTGCGAGAAAGCCATGGATGTCAGTAGCGGCGTGGCGATCGATCCGCCGAGCAGGCTCAGCAAAGCGCGACGGTTCAGTGGCGTGAGCGACGGCATCCCTTTCCTCCATGACTTGCGTTTTTCTTTGAGCGTAGTCCGCCGTTCGCCGACAAGGAAGAGGCGAGTTACGCCTTCTGTGACTACCCGACGAGGCTGAGCAAGAATAGCGGACGTTTTCGGGAGTTGATGTACGATTCGGCTTATGACGAATCGTACATTCAAGAGCGGTGAGAGCCGCGACCAACCCAGTCTTCTTCCGCCCCGGAGCAAACCTCGGGCGCATCGCGCCGCGGGAGTTGAATACATGTCTGGTTGTTCGAAAGCACCGACGGCCGTCATCGCCCGGCTTGACCAGGCAAAACCGGGCGACCCAGTATTCCGGAGACGCCAGTGATAAAGCCGAGAAGCCGCGGCGTACTGGATCCCCCGCATGCGCGGGGGATGACGGTCCTGGGGTGACGGCGCAGCGTGTCCAACATCGCGCAATGCTCGTCGCTTTACGCGAACGTCACGCTCACATTCCCCAGCCCTTCCAGCTCCATCACCACGCTGTCGCCGGCCTTGAGCCACACCGTCTTGACCAGACTGCCCGTCAGCACGATCTGTCCCGCATGCAGACCTTTGCCTTCGGCGGCGAGATGGTTGGCGAGCCAGGCCAGCGCGTTGTGGGGATGGCCGAGCACGTCGGCGCCGGTGCCCTGCCCGGCTGCCTCGCCGTTGATGACGGCCCGGCCGGTGACGGCAAGCAGATCGGGCACAGCGGATCGCGATACGGCCTCGCCGAGCACGCAGCCGGCGGCGAAGAAATCGTCGGCCACCAGGGTCGGCGCGCCCATCGTCTCCCATTTGACGTAGCGGTCATCGACGATCTCGATCGCCGGGTAATAGGCCTCGATCGCCTCGGCCACCCGACCGGCCGTGAACGGCGCCTCCGACGGCGGCATATCGCATGCGAGTTTCACCGCGATCTCGCATTCGACGCCGACGCGGACGAAATCGGCAGCACGCAGCGCGGCGCCGCTGTCATGAACGCCCCTGGCAAACACGCCGCCGGCGCAGGGGTGAGGGATATCGAGATATTGCTGCATCACCGCGCTGGTGCAGCCGATCTTGTAGCCGACCATGGCGCCGAAATGCGGCAGCAGCAGATCGTGCACGGCGCGCTGGATCCGGTAGCCTGCGGCCTCGTCCGGCGGGGCGAGTTCGGCATCCAGCGAATTCAGCGGCGTGCGGCTGCGGCGGGCGGCAGCGATGGTCCGGGCGGCCGCAAGAATGTTGTCCATCGGCGGCGGCTTTCGGCAGGACTCAACAAAATGACCGCACGCGGCGGCCACATTCTACTCGTCGCGATAGACTTTCTCGCGTTTCTCGTGGCGCTCCTGGGCTTCCACCGA
>JAYSPJ010000041.1:0-5065 GCA_043722155.1 Bradyrhizobium sp. | reverse complement strand
TTTCTGTCAGCCCCGGGCGATTGCAGATGCTGGGTGTGCGAACCGCGTTCGCGGAAAGCCGCGATATCCTCATGCGCACGGTGCGCGCGACCGGCACGGTGCAGCTCGACGAACGACGACTGGCAGTGGTGACAACCAAGGTCGATGGCTGGATCGAAAAACTGGAAGTCGCGGCAACTGGAGAGCCAGTCCGACGCGACCAGGTGCTCGCCTGGATTTATTCCCCCGATCTGGTCGCCGCCGAAAATGAGTATCTGGTCGCCGCCGGGCTCACCGGCGCTCTCCATTCCGCGGGACACGCCGGCACAGGCTCCCTGGCGGAAGCAGCCGTGCTGCGGCTGCGGGCGCTCGATGTTCCGGAGGAGGAAATCGCTCGGCTTCAAAGCACACGCCAAGTATCGCGGCGCATCGCTATTCGCGCTCCAGCGGACGGAATCGTCACCGAAAAGTCAGTGATCGAAGGCATGCGCATTGCGCGTGGCGAGCCACTCTACCGGACCGCGGACCTTTCCACGGTCTGGCTGCTTGCCGATATTCAGGAAGCTGATATCGGGCGCATCAGGCCCGGCCAACAGGCCGCTGCGACCTTTGTGGCGTTTCCTGGTCAGATCTTCGCCGGCACGGTCGATTTCATCTACTCCATTCTAAACCGTGAATCGCGAACCGCACGCGTTCGCATCGTCATGCCGAATCCCGATAGATTACTGCGGGGAGAAATGTATGCGAGCGTCTCGGTCGAGACGGCAACCAATCCCGACGCAAGTTCCATGGTCGTGGTCCCGGATTCCGCGATCATTGACAGCGGAACCCGTCAAGTCGTCCTTGTCGAACGCGGCGAAGGAAAATTCCAGCCGCGCGAAGTGCGGATCGGCGTGCGCGGTGACAGCTACGTCCGGGTAATAAGCGGCGTCAGTGCAGGAGAGCGCGTGGTTGTTGGCGCTAACTTCCTCATCGATGCGGAAAGCAATCTGCGCGCCGCGCTGCAAACGTTTGCGACACCCGATGGGCAAGGCACAGCTGCGGGAGCGCCGCGATGATCGCGCGCCTCATCAAGTATTCGACGGAAAACGCGGTGCTGGTCGTGCTGGTCACGCTCTTTATCGCCGGCGCCGGAATCTGGTCCGTCATCAAGACGCCGCTGGATGCCATTCCCGATCTCTCTGACACGCAGGTAATCGTTTACACTGAATACCCCGGACAGGCACCGCAAGTGATCGAGGATCAGGTGACGTATCCACTGACTACGGCCTTGCTCGCGGTGCCACGGTCCAAGGTGGTGCGCGGCTTCTCCAACTTTGGCGTGAGCTTCGTCTATGTCGTGTTCGAGGACGGCACCGATCTCTATTGGGCACGCAGCCGGGTTCTGGAATATCTAAATTTTGCCGCGAAACGGTTGCCATCGGGCGTCACGCCATCATTGGGACCTGACGCAACCGGCGTCGGCTGGGTCTATCAATATGTCGTGCTTGGCGCCGACCGGACACTGGCGGAACTTCGGAGCGTACAGGATTGGTTCATTCGCTTTCAGCTCACCAAGGCCGATGGCGTCGCCGAAATTGCCTCGGTTGGCGGGTTCGTTCGCCAGTACCAGGTGATCGTCGATCCGCGGAAGTTACAGGCATATAATATTCCACTCGCGCGGGTCACCGAGGCGGTGCGAGCCAGCAATCGCGACGTGGGCGGCCGCACGATCGAGATGAGCGAGACCGAGTACATGGTCCGTGGCCGCGGCTATCTCCGCGGCATGCAAGATATTGAACAGGTTGTCTTGCGGGCCGATGCCGCCGGCGCGCCGGTGATGATCAAGCATGTGGCACGCGTCGAGCTTGGTCCGGACGAGCGGCGGGGCATCGCGGAACTAGACGGTACGGGAGAGCAAGTCGGCGGCATCATATTGAAACGTGACGGCGCCGATGCGCTCACGACCATTCGCAGTGTCAAGGAACGTATCGCGGACCTGCTGCCGGGTCTGCCCCCGGGCGTCTCGATCCGCGCGGTCTATGATCGTTCGGAGCTCATTCTCCGCGCTATCAGCAATCTTGAGCGCACGCTGATCGAGGAGGCTCTGATCGTCTCGCTGGTCTGCATGGTCTTCCTGCTGCATGCGCGCAGCGCCCTGGTGGCGATCCTGACCTTGCCGCTGGGGGTGTTGATTTCTTTTGTCGGCATGCGCGCGCTTGGCATCGGCTCCAACATCATGAGCCTGGGAGGAATTGCGATCGCGCTGGGGGTCATGGTTGATGCCGCCATCGTGATGATCGAGAATGCCCACAAGCACATTGAACGGCTATTGCCCGGGCAGCCACGGGGACAGGCTATTCTGAAGGCCGCTCAGGAAGTTGGGCCGTCGCTGTTTTTCAGCCTGCTTGTCATCACGGTTTCCTTCCTTCCGGTCTTCGCCCTGGAAGATCAGGAAGGGCGGATGTTCAAACCACTTGCTTACACGAAAACCTTTGCCATGGCGGGTAGCGCCTTGCTTGCCGTCACGTTGGTTCCGGTTCTCATGCTCTGGTGCATCCGTGGCCGGATCATCCCCGAATCACGAAATCCCCTCAATCGCCTTCTGATCTGGTTCTATCGTCCTGCCATTCGGATTGTGCTCAAGGCACCGATGGTGGTCGTTGTTCTCGCCGCCGTGGCGCTGGCGGGGACAGCCTGGCCGCTGTCCCGTCTCGGCTCCGAGTTCATGCCGGAGCTGAACGAGGGCACCTTGCTCTATATGCCCATCACGCCGCCGGGGCTTTCGATCACCAAATCCGCCGAACTTCTGCAAACACAGGACCGGATCATCCGCGCGTTTCCCGAGGTCGAGTCCGTCTTCGGCAAGGCCGGTCGCGCGGCCACGGCAACCGATCCGGCGCCGACCGAGATGTTCGAGACGGTGATCAATCTGAAACCACCGGAACAATGGCGCGCCGGGATGACGCTTGAAACACTTGTCAGCGAAATGGATGCGGCGTTACGGCTGCCGGGTGTGAGCAACGCTTGGACCAAGCCTATCAGGGCGCGCATCGACATGCTGTCCACGGGCATTCGCACACCGGTCGGCGTGAAACTGTTCGGACCCGATCTGCGTGAATTGGAGCGCCTCGCAACCGAGGTCGAGCGTGTGGTGCGGTCGGTTCCGGGTACCACCAGCGCCTTCGCCGAGCGGCTGAGCGGCGGTCGTTATCTTGAGATCGAGCCCAATCGTGACGCGATCGCCCGCTACGGGCTTTCTGTCGGAGACGTCCAGGACGTAATTTCCGCGGCGCTCGGAGGAGAGATCGTCACGACGACGGTGGAAGGGCGAGAACGTTATGGCGTCATCGTGCGATATCCGAGCGGCCTGCGCGACAGTCCCACCACGATCGCCACCGAAGTTCTGGTCCCGGTCATTCGGCCCGGGGGTGGGGCAGGTGCGATGATTCCGCTTGGTCAGCTTGCGACCGTCCGGATCACGCAGGGGCCGCCCTCCATCCGCACCGAGAACGCGCAGCTTGTGGCCTATGTCTATGTTGACATGCGTGGCCGGGACATCGGTGGGTTCGTAGCGGATGCCGCGCGCGCTGTGCGTGATCAGGTCAAGCTGCCGGTCGGATACCGATTGCAGTGGAGCGGCCAGTATGAGTCCCTCGAGAGGGCAGGCGCGAAGTTGAAGGTCGTGCTCCCCGCCACCCTGCTTGTTATCCTAGTACTGCTCTACCTGAATTTTGGCCGATTGACCGAAACATTTATTGTGATGTTGTCAGTGCCATTTGCCTTGGTGGGCGGTATCTGGTGGCTCTGGTGGCTGGACTATAATCTCAGTGTTGCCGTTGCCGTGGGTTTCATCGCGCTCGCGGGTGTTGCGGCCCAAACGGGCGTGGTGATGCTGATCTACCTCCATCATGCCCTGACGGAGATGCGCGACCGCCGAGAGGCGGAAGGGCGCGTGCTGACACGGGCCGATCTTCAACAAGCGATTATCGCCGGCGCGGTCGAGCGCGTGCGACCGAAGATGATGACGGTAACCGCAATCATGGCCGGCCTGCTGCCCATCCTATGGAGTTCTGGAACCGGTTCGGAGGTTATGCGTCGCATCGCCGTGCCGATGGTTGGCGGCATGGTGTCGTCGACCTTACTGACGTTGCTTGTCATCCCGGCAATCTACGCCATAGTATGGCGCGACAATCTGGGTGAGAAGATGCGACAATCAGGATGAGAGACTGTGACCGCGACGGGAACGACATTGTTCGGTCTGATTGTCGCTGACAAGCCCTAAGTTTTGGTTTGATTGTCGCGCAGCGACACGCCTTCGAGATCCTTGATCGCCGCCAACGCCACCTTCGCCTTGAAGCCCAGGCTATGCGTCCGCCGTGTTCGCTTCGTCATGTTCGCTCCTGATCCGCGGCAAAATCGCCGCTGTCAGGCAGGAAATCCACCTATCGGGCTGTCCGAATTTCCCGAGCCACTTCTGACGGATCCGGGCGTCTCGCCAGTTCGGACGCCTATGACGGCGCACAGAAAGTTTTCGATCCCGGTTTCCTATCCTACACCACGAACCTGGGAGCGAACCGCTCTCTGCCGGTGAGGCAGACCGAAAATCCCCAACTTTTCCGCGGGTTTCGCCGGTGCACTCGGGGCTCCGTGAGCGCAACAGTCGCCCGAATCGCTCTCCGAAGGGCCAATTCTCTCCGCGACCTGGGGCTATGGGGGTTTCGGTCCCGAGTCCTAGAGCATTCGTCACGCAAGTAGACGCGTGATGAATGCTCTATCTTTTTGTTTTGACGAGCAACTGTAGTCACGTGACTGATTCCAGTCACACGACTGTTGCTCTAGAATATTGAAAATTCTCAGTATTCCGGTACGTGTCTGCATCATGAGTTGGAAACTCGATTGCCTGGGCGATGGCAACCGGGATCGAATCGGCTCTCATCGCGGTGTTCGCCGCCGGACAAGCTGTTCAGATGCGCATAGGCGGCGTCGAGGGTTGTCTCTCGGGTCATGCCGGCTAAAGATGACTCCATACTTCAGTGATTACGTGGCCTCGAGCCTACCGGCGTCAGCCGGTCGTTATTCGTTGAGCCGGTAGTATGCTGCGTAA
>JAYSPJ010000040.1:0-2085 GCA_043722155.1 Bradyrhizobium sp. | reverse complement strand
GGAAGTGGTTCCCGATTGACCCGCCAGCGCGTCAAGGAGCCAAGCTGCCAATCCACCCCAAGGGAATGAGGATATCGATTGCATTAGTAGCCGAAGCGTAGGTTGGGGTCCTGCTCGACGGTTCAGTTCGGCGCCAAGTCAAGGCCTTTGGCCGAGAGCTTCGCGGCCTCTTAGGGCCTGAGGCGGAACAACTGAATCGATAGATCGCCATTGGCCGGATTTTCCACGCCGGCAGCAGTTGGCGCGAGCGATTTCTGGCTGTGCCGCTGGACGTGGTTGGAGGCGTCTGATTCTGTCGCATGATGGGATCGATCGACGTTGTCGCTATCAAGGCGCGCTATGACGCGCTGTCGCCTCACCTTGACGAGCGTGCGCGGCGGCTATTTGCGGCCAGCGAGGCCCGGGCCGGGGGGCGGGGCGGAGTGACCGCCGTGTCGCGGGCCACCGGTGTGGCGCGCAGCACGATCGGTCGCGGCCTGGCGGATTTGCGGAGTGGAGCCGCGCGACCGACCGGCCGCATCCGTCGTCCGGGCGGTGGCCGTAAGCCGAAGACGAAGACCGAGCCGGGGCTTTTGGACGCGCTTGGAGATCTCGTGCAATCGGCGATCCGTGGCGATCCCGAGGCGGCGCTGCTCTGGGTGAGCAAGAGCCAGCGTCATCTGGCCCGAGCGCTGGCTGCGCGCGGTTTCACCGCCAGTCAGAAACTGGTGGGCCGGCTGCTGCGGCGGCTGGGGTTCAGTCTCCAGTCCAACAGGAAAACCCTGGAAGGCGCGACGCATCCGGACCGCGATGCCCAATTCGAGCACATCAACCAGAAGATCAGAGACTTCCAGAGCGCCAGCCAGCCCGCCATCTCCGTTGACACCAAAAAGAAGGAGCTGGTCGGCGACTTCAAGAACGGCGGACGCGAGCTACGGCCGAAAGGCGATCCGCAGGCGGTGCGGGTTCACGACTTCCTGATCCCCGAACTCGGCAAGGTCGCGCCTTACGGCGTCTATGACATCACCGCGAACACGGGCTGGGTGAATCTCGGCATCGATCACGACACGGCCGCCTTCGCTGTCGAGAGCATCCGACGCTGGTGGCTGGCCCTGGGGCGGACGCGCTATCCCGGGGCGACCGGCCTGCTGATCACGGCCGATTGCGGCGGCAGCAACGGAGCTCGCGTCCGCCTATGGAAGCGCGAACTGCAAGTGTTCGCCAACGAAAGCGGCCTTGCCATCACCGTCGCCCATCATCCGCCCGGGACCAGCAAATGGAACCGCATCGAGCACCGGCTGTTCGCTTTCATCACGCAAAACTGGCGCGGCAAGCCGCTCGTCAGCCATCAGGTCATCATCCAGCTGATTGGCGCGACCACCACCCGGACCGGGCTCGACGTCCAGTGCCAGCTCGACGAAAACGAATATCCCAAAGCCATCAAGGTCTCCGACGCCGAAATGGCCGCCATCAACCTTGAGCGGGACGACTTTCACGGCGAGTGGAACTACACGATCTCACCGGTCCCGCCGAAAAACACCGCTCCCCTGCCGCGGAGAGAGCCCCTTTCGAGCCCGGGGATGCCTGCTTGATGATCGACAATCCCGAAAAGGCCGACATCCTTGTGGAAAGGCTGAAAAGCTCACTGCCGATCGAAGCCAGGCTCTCCCAACACCTCATCCGTACGTTGGCGAAGAAGTCACCGGACATGGCATTTCCTGCAAAGTGCAATGTAACCGATGTTTTCTATAGCGGCGACATGGGAGGCATACTTTGCTGCCTGGACATTGGCGGAGCAGCTACCAAAGCCGTTCATCTCGTCTCGATAACCCACCTCAGTTTCGACCGGCGAACCCCCTTGGCCCGCGATATCGAACTTTACCAACGCCACCGGACCCGAAAACTTAAGCAGCAGCTCGCTCGCGGCTACTGACACCCACCCTGGGCCGACCACTCTGGTAATGTGAGCCTTGCAGGACAACGAAGCGGTTATTCCGCATCATGCCCTAAGCCATGCGGGTGGTGCGCGGCGCGGGAGTGATGCTCGAGCCGCAGGTCGCGGAGCACGCGGCCGAGCTGTTCGCAATCCTCAGCGATCCGGCGCTC
>JAYSPJ010000039.1:0-3470 GCA_043722155.1 Bradyrhizobium sp. | reverse complement strand
TCGCCAACGCCGTCAAGGGCGCCAAGGGCGGTTCGGTCGAATTCCGGGTCGAGAAGGCCGGCATCGTGCAGGCCGGCATCGGCAAGGCGTCGTTCTCGGAAGAGAAGCTGGTGCAGAACGTCAAGGCACTCGCCGATGCGGTCGCCAAGGCGAAGCCGACCGGCTCCAAGGGCACCTACATCCAGCGCGTCGCGGTTTCCTCCTCCATGGGACCGGGCGTGAAGGTTGAGCCCGGAAGCCTGCTCGGCTGAGGCCGATCGCGCGACGACAATCATTTCAAGGGCGGGACGGGGAAACCCGTTCCGCCCTTTATCTTTGACTTCAGGAAATCAGTCGATGTCCAACAAAGTCCTGATCTATTCCCGCTTTCCCAAGGCGATGATGGTGCGCATCGGGCAGCGCTTCGAGTTGCTGGACGCCGCCGGCAAGCCGCCCAACGAGGTGTTCGTGGCGGACCAGTTGTCGGAGGTCACGGCGATGGTCACGGCGGGTGGCACGCCGCTGGGTGCGGCCATGATGGATCTGATGCCGAAGCTCGGCGCCATCGTTTGTTATGGCACCGGCTATGACGGCGTCGATCTGGTCGCCGCCGCGCAGCGCAAGATCGCGGTCGCCCACAGTCCGGGGGCGAATGCGTCCTCGGTCGCGGATATCGCGGTCACCCTGATGCTGGCGGTGACGCGGCGCCTGCTGCCGGCAGACGATTATGTCCGAAGCGGCGGCTGGTCGTCGGCCAAGCCGTCGCCGATGATGCGGCCGCAGGCCGGCATGCGTGGTCGCCGCATCGGCGTCTACGGCATGGGCGAGATCGGCCGCAAGATCGCCGGCCGCGTTGCGGCATTCGAGACCGAAGTCGGCTATTTCAGCCGCAGCCGGCATGACGTGCCCTATTCCTATCTGCCGAGCCTCGAGGCGCTGGCGGAATGGTGCAGCGTGCTGATGATCGCGGTTCGTGCCGGCGCCGATACCCACCACGCCGTCGACGCCGGGATCCTGAAGAAACTCGGTCCGGACGGTTATGTCGTCAACATCTCCAGAGGGGCGGTGATCGACCAGCCGGCGCTGGTCGCAGCTCTTGCCGACAACGGCATCGCGGGCGCCGGTCTCGATGTATTCGAGCAGGAGCCGCACGCACCGGATACGCTGACCGCGTTCCCGAATGTGGTGCTGACCCCGCATATCGGCGGTCACACCCTGGAGTCGCATGCGGCGATGCAGGACTGCGTGATCGCCAATCTCGATGCGTTCTTTGCCGGCAAACCGCTGCCCTACGAGGTGCGGGGCGGCTGAGAGGTCGGCCGCGCCGGCGCCCGGCTTGGCGATGCTTGTCCCCCGATTCGTCGCATTGCAGGACCGATTGGGATGATACGGGCCGCCGGGCGCGCGGTTTTGACCGTTTTTGTCCCGTTCGCCGCGGAATGAATTTTGCCCTTGGCAAGCCGGCAAAGACTCGTTAAACAATCGTTTCCGGGCGTGCTGGCTGTTGCTGGCACGTCCGTGCTCGCATTCCGAAAACCCGATACGCTAGGAGATCATTCCTTTCAGGACGTCCGCATGGATTGCTCGAAAGGAAGGAGAACCCGTCGTTTGGGAGGGATGAGGGCAGGGGTCTTCGGCTTGCCGAACGGCCTCGATCCTGTCCAAGACTGCAGGCGCCCGCGGCGAAACCAAAAGTTTCTTCAACGGCTTAATTCATCGGCCTGCATAGACGGGTGAAGACCGGATTTCGCGTTACGTCGCGTTTCGCGCGACGCTTTGCGGATATGGTTCGAACCTCGACACCCCGTAGCCCGTTCGGCTCGGGAGGGCAGGCTTTTCAAATGTCGTCCTGCTCGACGTGTCCTGAGACTTGAAGTGGTCTCGATGTCAGGTTTTGGGCGGGACGATGGGTGCAACCCGGCGGTCCTGCCTTAAGGCGCAGACCGCCAACCGGAGAGAGCTTGCTGTGGAAAGAGCGGCAAAAAAGGACGCGGTTGAGGCGCTGAACGGTCTGTTCAAGACCACCAGCGTTGCAGTCGTTGCCCACTATTCCGGCCTCACCGTGGCCCAGATGCAGAAGCTGCGCATGCAGATGAAGCTGGCGGGCGCGTCGGTGAAGGTCTCGAAGAACCGTCTCGCCAAAATTGCTCTTGAAGGCACAGACGTCGTTGCCATCGGTTCCCTGCTGAAGGGGCCGACCGTGATCGCGACTTCCAACGATCCGGTAGCGGCGCCAAAGGTTGCCATCGAATTCGCCAAGACGAACGAGCAGTTCGTCATTCTCGGCGGATCGATGGGTAAAACCGTCCTGGATGTTAACGGCGTCAAGGCGCTCGCCGCCCTGCCGTCGCTCGATGAACTGCGCGCAAAGATCGTCGGCCTCCTGGTGGCGCCGGCAACCAAGATCGCTCAGCTCTCGACTGCGCCCGCCTCCAAGCTCGCGCGCGTCATTCAGGCCTATGCCTCAAAGAGCGAAGCGGCCTGACGCCCTTCGCAAACATCAAACCTGGTTCGAACCGATACGCTTAAGGAAACAGATCAATGGCCGACCTACAGAAGATTGTTGACGACCTCTCGAGCCTCACCGTGCTCGAAGCTGCCGAGCTCGCAAAGCTCCTTGAAGAAAAGTGGGGCGTGTCCGCCGCTGCCGCCGTTGCGGTGGCCGGTCCGGCCGCTGCCGCCGCTGCTCCCGCTGAAGAAAAGACCGAGTTCACGGTCATGCTGCTCGCCGCCGGCGAGACGAAGATCGAAGTCATCAAGGAAGTCCGTGCCATCACCGGCCTCGGCCTCAAGGAAGCCAAGGACCTCGTCGAGGGCGCGCCCAAGGCGGTCAAGGAAGGCGTCAACAAGGACGAGTCCGAGAAGATCAAGGCCCAGCTCGAGAAGGCCGGCGCCAAGGTTGAACTCAAGTAAGCGCAAGCTTGCTGGAGCCACCTCTAACGGCGCGAGCCGGGGCAGCCCGGAGCGCGTTGTACACAAGAATGTGTGGGGATTCGATGGTTTACCCCTCGAATCTCCACGATTGTCATCTCATATCGGGACGGCAGCACGAAAGCACGGTTGGCGGCGGGAACGGCGACGTTTCTGCGCAGGCCGTTGGGAGACAGGCAATTTCGGGCTTTTTCGGTCCGTAACTAGACAGGTTGAGACGGGCGGGTGCGGAAGCGCCCCGCGCGTCGTTTTGCGTTTTGAAGGCGCGGGGCTTCGATTTGGGATTTTGATCCTGAAATAGAGCTTCAGACTTTCGGGATGTTCGGAAATTCAACCCGGGGGCGATGGCAGTCGCGCTTCGGAAGGTTCGCCCCTCACGGGCGACGAAATGAGAGGCCACGATGGCGCAGCAGACATTCACCGGTCGCAAACGCGTTCGCAAGTTCTTCGGACACATCAAGGAAGTCGCGGAGATGCCGAACCTCATCGAGGTTCAGAAGGCGTCTTATGACCAGTTCCTGATGGTCGACGAACCCGTGGGCGGACGGCTGGACGAAGGC
>JAYSPJ010000038.1:0-2519 GCA_043722155.1 Bradyrhizobium sp. | reverse complement strand
GAAACTGAATTCCGGCTCGCACTGCGCCACTGGCTGGTCGATGCCTTGCCTAAAGGTTGGGCCGAGACTGTATTCGAACCCGAAGATGAGAACGAGCGCGCGATGTTTCGGCTGGCCTGGGAGCGCAAGCTCCATTCAGGCGGGTGGAGCGGTCTGAACTGGCCCAAAGAATATGGCGGGCGCGGCGGAACGCTTGTCGAGCGCGCGATTTTTGCCGAGGAAATGGCGCGTGCAAGGGCGCCGGAGATCATCAACGTCGTCGGCCAAAATCTCGCTGGTCCGACCATCCTGCAATATGGCACGGAGAGCCAGAAGCAGCGCTTTCTGCCCAAGATCATTTCGTCGGACGAAGTCTGGTGTCAGGGATTTTCCGAACCCAATGCGGGATCTGACCTTGCATCGGTCCGCACGAAGGCCGAGCGCGTCGGGGATAAATACATCGTCAACGGCCAGAAGATCTGGACCAGCTTCGCGCAGTACTCGCAGTGGTGCTTCGCTCTGGTTCGCACCGACCCAGACCTGCCCAAACACAAAGGGCTTAGCTTCCTGCTTATCGACATGGCGTCGCCGGGGATCTCGATCCGCCCGTTGCGCCAGATTTCCGGCGAATCGGAATTCAATGAAACCTTCTTCGACAATGTAGAAGTGCCGGTTGAAAACATTGTTGGCGAGGTTAACGACGGCTGGCGGATCGCCATGACGACGCTGGCCTATGAACGGGGCCCCGAAGACGCTCTGGGGCGGCAAATCCGGTTCAAGCAGGAACTGGACCTCCTGCTCACGACCCTTTCTGCCCAAGACCGCGGCAACGGAAAGGCCATCGATGACCCTGTCGTGCGTCAGAAACTGGCGCATTCGATCACCGAGGTCGAGGTGATGCGGCTTAATTCCCTGCGCACCTTCAGCAAAAATCTGCAAGGCGAAGAGCGCGGCCCGGATGCCTCGCTGATCAAGCTATACTGGAGTCATGCAGCGCAAAACATGTACGAAAATGCGCTCGATGCGCTGGGGCCTTTGGCGCCGCTCGGAGGCTCCGATCCATTGGCACCGTCAGCAGGACGCTTCCCGCTGAGCTATCTGCAGTCAAAGGCTTTCACGATCTACTCCGGCTCGTCTGAGATACAGCGCAACATCATCGGCGAGCGCATGCTCGGCCTGCCAAAATAGGAAAGCCCGTCGCATGAATTTCGGCTTTGATGAACAGCAGAAAAGCTTCGGCGATACGGTCGCAAACGTTCTCGCGGATTTTCCTGCGCTTCTCAGCCCGGGGCTTTCGCGGCCACCACATGATGCAGTGTGGAATGCACTCACCGAAATCGGCCTGTTTGCGTTGATGGTGCCCGATCGCTTCGACGGCGTGGGCATGTCGCTTGTTGATCTGGCGCTGGCGGTTGAGGCGCTCGGTGCCGGTCTTGCGCCGCCGGCTGCTGCCGCAACGCTCGCGGCGACGGATTTGATTGTACGCTACGGCTCCGAGGCACAACAGTGCGCGTTGCTGCCGCAGATCGCCAAGGGAGCGATCAAAGTGGCGGTAGCGATCCTGGAGGCCGATCAGGCCTACGATCCCTGTGACGTGCAGACTGCGCTCATTGGAAACAGCTTGAACGGCACCAAGATACTTGTCGGCGACGCGGCCGAGGCGTCGCTGTTTCTCGTCGTTGCCCGGTCGCATGGCCGCCCCTTTGTTGTTCTGGTCGATGCAGGTGCTTCCGGCGTATCGTTCCGCGCCCACGATGATCTCGATCCGACCAGTGGATCCTGTGCCGTGACATTTGCCAATGTAGCTGTCGGCAGCGAGAGAATCTTGGGTGAGGCGGTGCCTGAACGCGCGGTCGATCGATTGATCAATGTGTCGGCGACTATCAGTGCAGGCCTGTTGATGGGCAGTGCCGCAAGGATGCTTGAAACCTCCGTCGATTATGTCAAAGTACGCGTCCAGTTCGGACAGGCGATCGGAGGTTTCCAGGCCATCAAGCATCGCTGCGCCGACATGGCGATGGCCGTTGAAGCTGGCCGCTCGGCGGCTTACTACGCATTTTGGGCGGTTGCCGAAGACGCACCGGATCGCACCCGCGCGGCGTCGATGGCTAAGGCCTATTGCGGCGGCGTATCCCGGCATATCTGCAACGAAACCATTCAGCTGCACGGCGGTATGGGCTTTACCTGGGAGTTGGGCCTGCACCGGTTTTTGCGCCGCGCCAAGGTTCTTGAACACAGTTTTGGCGATGCAGCCTGGCACAACGAGCGCGTGCTCAGTGCGGCGCTGGCTGAGGTCAATGCTGCAGCTCATGAAAGGCGCAACGCCGCGTAGGCGTGGACCCGCCGCAACGCCCATCTGAAGAGGCGATGCGATAAGGTGATATCAAGCGAAGCCGCGCCGTTCCTGCCAGCCCTACGCAAACGGCGGGCACGATCGCTGGTCTTAGATCGCAGTATCCTCTCGCAGCTTTTCAGCTGCCAGCATGTCGAGCAAGCGCTCAGCCATCTCGTTGCTAGCCTTCGTCAGGTTGCGGGGGCGA
>JAYSPJ010000037.1:0-3034 GCA_043722155.1 Bradyrhizobium sp. | reverse complement strand
CGCCATGATGACGAAATTGGGCAGGCAGCCCAGATAGGCATTGTCGAACGAGCCGGCATGGGTGGCGCCGTCGGCGCCGACCAGGCCGGCGCGGTCGATGGCGAAGCGCACCGGCAGGCTCTGGATCGCCACGTCATGGACGATCTGGTCGTAGCCGCGCTGCAGGAAGGTCGAATAGATCGCGCAGAACGGCTTGTAACCCTCGGTCGCGAGACCCGCGGCAAACGTCACGGCATGCTGCTCGGCGATGCCGACATCGAAAGTGCGATCGGGGAAAGCCTTGGCGAAAATGTCGATCCCGGTGCCCGATGGCATCGCCGCGGTGATGCCGACGATCTTGTCGTCCTTCTGCGCTTCCTTGACGAGGCTCTGGCCGAACACGTTCTGATAGGCGGGCGCGTTCGGCTTCGACTTGGCCTGTGCGCCGGTGGCGACGTCGAACTTGACGACGGCGTGATATTTGTCGGCGGAGGCCTCTGCCGGGCCGTAACCCTTGCCCTTTTGCGTGACGACGTGGACCAGGATCGGGCCGGTCTCCATGTCGCGAACGTTCTTCAGCACCGGCAGCAGGTGGTCGAGATTATGGCCGTCGATCGGCCCGACATAGTAGAAGCCGAGTTCCTCGAACAGCGTACCGCCGTCCATCATGAAGCCACGGGAATATTCTTCGACGCGACTGGCGCGGTTGGCGATGATTTTCGGCAGATGATTGCCGAGCTGCTTGGCCGCCTCGCGCAGTGTGCGGTAGGTCTTGCCTGAATACAGCCGCGACAGGTAGGCCGACATCGCGCCGACCGGCGGAGCGATCGACATGTCGTTGTCGTTGAGAATGACGATCAGCCGGGAATTCATCGCGCCGGCATTGTTCATGGCCTCATAGGCCATGCCCGCGGACATCGCACCGTCACCGATCACGGCGATGACGTTGTTCTTGCCGCCGGAGAGATCGCGCGCGACCGCCATTCCGAGGCCGGCGGAGATCGAGGTCGAGGAGTGGGCGGCGCCGAACGGATCGTAGTCGCTCTCGGTGCGCTTGGTGAAACCGCTCAATCCACCGCCGGTGCGCAGGGTGCGGATGCGGTCGCGGCGGCCGGTCAGGATCTTGTGCGGATAGGCCTGATGGCCGACATCCCAGATCAGACGGTCGCGGGGGGTATCGAAGATGTAATGGATCGCCGTGGTGAGCTCGACGACGCCGAGACCGGCGCCGAAATGGCCGCCCGTGACCGAGACCGCATCGATGGTTTCCTGGCGCAGTTCGTCGGCGACCTGCCGCACTTGCTCGATCTTGAGCCGACGCAGATCGTCCGGGGTGCGAATTGTGTCGAGAAGCGGCGTTTTACTATATGTGGTCACGGCGATATTCCAATTTTGCAGGTCGGGACAAACCGCCCGACGCGAGATGGGTTGCGCAACATCGGCGCAGCGAAAATCCGGGCGCCGGATGCTGCCTGAGCAGGCCGAAGCCTGAAGAAGTGAGCCTAGTCGCGCTCCGGATCGGTCAATGTGATCTGCATCACCTTTGGCGGCTTCGCCCTTCCCAGTGAATTTTATCAGCTATTTGAAGCGCTTAACCTTGCCAAAAATTCGGGGCAGGCTGCCTTCAATAACCCATAGAACCCCAAGCTTTACACTAAAGCGGCTGCCAAAGCCAACCCGCCGGGGCGCTGCCACGCGCCAGGGTTAAGGGCGCGATGGAACTTGTCAGCCTCGCCGCCGTGCCGAAGGTTCCAGTTCGTCCAGGTCGGCGGCATCCGAGCGGCTGGCATCGGCGGATTCGAGCTTTTTCCAGGCCCATTCCCGGGCGAGGGCGTCGCCGGTCCCGATCGCCAGCGCCTCCTCGGGGCGAGCCATGCGGTCGCGGAGCGGGATCGGTCCGCACACGATCATGAAAAAGTCGTAGGCATGCGGCCGCTCATTGGCCATGACGAACTGGAAATGGACCCGAAAGAACTGCCAGCGGAACAGGTTGTAGTGTTCCGGCCTGATGATTTCGCGGAACCGGACCGGCACGATGGTGGGGTTGCGCCTGTTGGCATCGACGTCGATGCCGTGCCCGGCAATCGGATCGAACGGATAGAAATTCATCACATCCTTGCGTGACTGGCAGTCGATCCAGTCGATCGAAGGTTCAACCGCCAGCAAACGAAGGTGATCGCGGAAATTCTGCGACACCGCATGAAAACCGACGATCGGGAAATTGCCGCCGATGGTCAAAAGTACGATGCGCGGGCCGTGCCGTCCGAGGCTTGGGTCGAGCGTGAGCGCGCGTGCCAGGATTTCGGTCCCCAGAAACGATCCCGAACTATGGCCGACCACCACGATTTCCTCGGCGTCGCTGGAGCGCGCGATGTCGACGAGGTATTGCGCGAAGCGGTCGATCCGCGCGTCCCACTCCGGCCGCTGGCGGTGCGAGAACTCCCACGTCCAGATCGTGTCGGACAACAGATAAAGCAGATAGGTGGCGTTTTCCGTGTATTTCAGCACCGAGCCGAGGATGGCGACGAACAGCGCTGCCGCGGCAGCCATGCCCAACAGGTCCGGAATGCCGAGGGCCTGCAGACCTCTGGCGAAGCCGTAGGCTATGCCGAACGACCCCAGCGCTTCCAGAAACAGCAGGAAATGCGGGTAGGTGATGAAGGTCGCGAACCGCCAATGCGCCCGCCAGAACCGCGCGATCGTGCCGCGGAATACCAGGCGCCAGTAGATCCATATGGCGTGAAAAACCGTGCTCCAGATCGGCGCGGCAAGGTCGCGCTGGATCAGGTCTTCGAACCGCAGGAAATCGTAATTGGTGCGGGTCTGCCAGTCGCCGGCCTTGGTCTCGATCGACCACGACGCGGTCTCGCCGTCAGGCGATGTCTGCGGGCGGCTGATGGTGGCATTGAGCTGATACAGCCGGCCGAACTTGCGCAGTTCGGTCCTGAACATACGATAATACTGCGCGAGCCCGCGCGGATCGTATCCCTGCACATAGATGATATGGCGGTGCTGAACGCGCACTTAACGATGATCCCCGGACTGACGGCCGGAC
>JAYSPJ010000036.1:0-1834 GCA_043722155.1 Bradyrhizobium sp. | reverse complement strand
CAGCCTTGACCGGCGCCGCCAGTGGCATCGGCCGGGCGCTGGCGCTCGAGCTGGCCGCGCGCGGCTGCGATCTGGCGCTGGCAGACCGCGACGAGGCGGGATTGGCGACGCTGGCCGCCGAGATCGCCAAAACCTGCCAGCGCAAGGTCACGGTGCACCTCGTCGACGTCGGCATGCCCAAGGAGATCGAGGCCTTCGCGCAGGCCGCGACCGCGGCCCATCCCGGCCTCAACATCGTCATCAACAATGCCGGCGTGGCACTGATGGGGATGTTCGGCGAGGTCGACCAGGCGCAGATGGAATGGCTCATCAACATCAATTTCTGGGGCGTGGTGCATGGCACGCGCGCGTTCCTGCCGCATCTGTCCAGCCAGCGCGAGGCGCACATCGTCAACCTCTCCTCGATCTTCGGCATCATCGCGCCGCCCGGCCAGACCGCCTACTGCGCGGCGAAATTCGCGGTGCGCGGCTTTTCGGAAAGCCTGCGGCACGAGCTGCAGATGGCGGGCAGCCCGGTGCGGCTGTCGGTGGTGCATCCCGGCGGCGTGGCCACCAACATCGCGCGCAATTCGCGCACCGGCACCGGCATGACCGACAACGCCCGCCGCGCCCAATCGATCGAACGGTTCGATGCGGTGGCCAAAACCACGCCGGCCGCCGCCGCCCTGCGGATCATCGAGGGTATCGAGAAGAACCAGCCGCGCATCCTGATCGGCAACGACGCCCGCTTCATGGACCTGCTGCAGCGCTTTCGGCCCGCGACGTATTGGGCGGTGCTGGCGCGCAAGATCGAGAAGATGGCGAAGGCGGCGAAGTAGCTTTGCGGCGTCGAGGCTCACTGCGATGTCGTCCCTGCGAACGCAGGGACCCATAGCCACCGGCGGTCATTGCACACGAAGATGTCTGACGCCTGCGTCTCACCGATAGGCCGCGGCGTATAGGTCCCTGCGTTCGCAGGGACGACACAAGAGGACGTCTTCGGCAGACTTACCGCTCCGCCAGCTGATCGGCGAAATAGCCGATGGTCTTGCGATAGATCGTGGCCCGGTTCCACTCGCGCATCGCCTCGAAATTCGCGGTGCCCTCGCTATAGGGCGCGCCGTTCTTGAAGCCGCTGACGTGCAGCAGATTGGCGGTGGAGGCCAATACATCGGGAATACTGTGGCGCAGGTCAACATGGCCGTTGCCGTCGAAATCGACGCCGTATTTGATGTAGGACGACGGCAAGAATTGCGTCTGGCCGATTTCGCCGGCGAAGGCGCCGATCATATCCCGCAACGGCAGATCGCCGCGCTGGATGATCTTCAGCGCCGCCAGCAGTTCGCCCTGGAACAGCTCGGTGCGGCGGCAATCATGCGCCATGGTGGCGAGGGTGCGGACCACCGGCATCTTGCCGATGTCGCCCTTGCCGTAATCGGATTCCAGCCCCCAGATCGCGACGATGATCTGCGGCGGCACCCCGAAACGTTTCTCGATCCGCGCCAGCAGCGCGGCGTGACGCTGCAGCATCTGCCGGCCCATGTTGATCCGCCCCGGCCCGACCCGGGTCGAGACATATTGCTCGAAGGTCTTATTGAAGGTGCCGCGCTGGCGGCGGTCGAAATTCAGCACCGCCGGATCCTGCGTCACGCCGGATAGCGCCTGCGAAATCACCGCCGGCGAAATCCCCGCCGCCTGCGCCTCCGCCGACATCGCCGCCACGAAGGTGTTGAAGTCGCCGCCGCAGCGGGCGGCGTAAGAGGGGGTGGCGAGGACAGTACAGAACGAAATTGCCAGCAGAAGCTTGCGCATGCGAATCCCTTGTGACGGCCCCATTGTGCCGCTTATGCCATGA
>JAYSPJ010000035.1:0-5096 GCA_043722155.1 Bradyrhizobium sp. | reverse complement strand
TTGTAGGTCGGCTTGTGCGCATAGACGCCGCAGTGGAACGCCGGCACGCGCAGCGAGCCGCCGATATCGGAGCCCAGCGACAGCGGCCCGTAGCCCGCCGCCAGCGCCGCCGACGATCCACCCGATGAACCGCCGGGCGTGCGGCCGAGGTCGAATGGGTTGTTGGTGGTGCCGTAGATCTCGTTGTAGCTCTGCCAGTCGGCGAGTCCGACCGGCACGTTGGTCTTGCCCAGAATCACGCCGCCCGCGGCTTTGACACGGGAGATCGACAGCGCGTCTTCGCGCGGTACGAAATCCTTCTGCGGCAGAAAACCCCATGTCGTGGGCAATCCCGCAACATTGTAGGATTCCTTCACCGTCAAGGGAATGCCGAGCAACGGTCCTGTTTCCCCGCGCGCGCGTGCGGCGTCGGCGGCGCGGGCGGCTTCCAGGCCGCGCGCGAAATCGCGCACGCAAATCGCATTGATCTTGCCGTCGTGGCGCTCGATGCGGCCGATCGCATCCTGCGCCAACTCCACGGCGGAGACTTTCTTCGCCGCAAGGGCTGTCGACAGTTCGGTCGCGGTCTTGAAGCTCCATTCCGACTTGGCCAAAGCGCTTCTCCTGCTGACTTTTGCTTGAGCCGGATGATGCTCAGTTTGCGTTCGGGCCGCAAGACCGGGGCGTCATGCATCGACGCATCGTGCGAACCTTCGATCGCCGCGCCATGTAGGCCTTACGCGGCCTCTGCGCTTGACGGCAATTTCTGCAGCAACAACCGGCCGCGCTATGCAGGAAGGTTGAGCGGTAAGCCGGCGTCTACGCCCCCCCGATCAGAATGCCGACCGCGAGCACGATGGCGCCGCCGAGCACGATCTGGAACGCCGCCTGCATGAACGGCGTGTCCATGTAGCGCGCGCGGATCCAGGCGATCGCCCACAGTTCGAAGAACACCACGACGCCGGCGATCGCGGTCGCGATCCAGAACGCATTGGCCCATGTATCGGGAACCAGATAGGGCAAGGTGTGGCCGATACCGCCGAGCGTCGTCATCAGGCCGCAGGTCAATCCGCGCAGCCATGGCGAGCCGCGTCCCGTCAGCGATCCATCGTCGGACAGTGCTTCCGCAAAGCCCATGCTGATGCCGGCGCCGATCGAGGCGGCCATTCCCACCAGAAATGTCGGCCAGTTCTGATGCGTCGCAAAGGCTGCTGCGAACAGCGGCGCCAGCGTCGACACCGAGCCGTCCATCAATCCGGCGAGACCCGGCTGCACATATTGCAGCACGAACATGCGCCGGCGGGTTCTGTCCTCCTGTTCGCGCACGTCCGGGCTGAGGATCAGGTCGGTCAGTCTGGCCGCGACATTTTCGTGACCCTTTTCCGCTTCGGCGAGATCGCCGAGCAGCCGGCGGACGCCAACATCGGTGGTTCGCTCGGCGGCCTTGACGTAGAACCGCTCGGCCTCGAACTCCATCGTCTCGGCCTCCTTGCGGATGGTGTCGAGCGACAGGTTCTTGGTCAGCCAGACCGGGCGGCGGCGCAGGAATCCCTTGACGTCATCTCTGCGAATGGGCGGCAGGTTCTTGCCGAAACGCTGCTCGTACATTTCCAGCAGCATGTGGCGGTGGCCTTTTTCCTCCTCGGCCATCTCCTCGAATATCTTGGCCGATTCCGGATAGCGCTCCGCGAGGTCTTCGGCGAAGCTCATGTAGATGCGGCTGTCTTCCTCTTCCGCTGATATCGCGACCGCCAGCACCTCGCGCTCGGTCAGATCGGCGAAATTTTTCACAGGGAACCTCATTTAGAATAATTCTAAATGGATATAACCGGGGGGTGTTCCGCGGTCAATCGATCAGCGGCCCGTACCGGCCTGCTTCAGAAACCCCAACAGCAGCCGGCTCACCTCCGCGGGCTGTTCCTGCTGCACCCAGTGGCCGGCGCCGTCGACCAGGTGACAGCCGATCATCCGCGTGCAGGCGGTTGATTGCATTGCCTCGAATACGCCGGGGCGTTGATAGGTTCCCCAATCCTGCTTGCCCGAGATGAAACAGGAAGGCACGTCGATGCTCCGGCCCGACCAGGTCTGAAGTTCTGGCATGAATTCACCCGAAGTGCCGCAGCGGTACCATTGCAAACCGCCCTGGAATCCGGTGCGGGCATATTCGGCACTGTAGAAGGCGAGTTCGCGCTCGGGCAGCCACTGGTTGGCGGCGATTATCTCCGCTGACGGCATTTCCTCCGCAACCGTCTCGGCCATGTTGCTGGCGAGGTCCATCACGTAATAGGTCGGCAGTTTTGCCAGCTCGCTGGCGGTCCAGCCCTGCAGCGGATAAGGCTTGTTGTCCTTCCAGTCCGCGCTCTTGTGATGATAGTAGCCGCGCAGGAAATCATGCACGCCTTGCGGCGCGCGCTGCATGTCGGCGTTGGCTTCGCGCGTCGAATAATACCATTGGTAGTGCTTGCGGGGCCGCGGCAGCGCCGCGAGTTCGCGATGCACCGGATCCTCCGGCTTCGGCTTGTGTGGCGCATCCACGGTGTTGAACGGTAGTTGCGGCGGTCCGGCGAACGGCGCGCTCATCAGCGCTACCGAGCGGAACACGTCGGGCCGCACCAGCGCGCACCAGGCCGCGACCGAACTGCCGAAATCATGTCCGACCACGGCATCTACGTGGCGATAGCCGAACGCCGACACCAGCCCGAGCGCGTCGCGCACCAGGTTGAGCAACCGGAACGAGCCGAGATCGCCGTCATAATTCGCATCCCAGCCGGTGGTGCGGCCATAGCCGCGCTGGTCCGGCGCGATCACGTGATAGCCGGCTTCCGCCAGCACCGGCATCACCTTGCGCCAGCTGAAGGCCAATTCCGGAAAACCGTGCAGCAGCAGCACGCAGGGCCGGCCCTTTGTCTCGAAGCCGGCTTCCAGCACATGCATGCGCAGGCCGTTGATGCCTTCGACGGTGCGCGAGCGGATCGAGGCGGGCAGGGGGATATCGGGAAGGGTGGTCATTCGTTCTCGCGATGTCATGAGGTGAGCGCGGTTGTTCTTCCCTTCTCCCACAAGGGGAGAAGGGAACAAAGTTACACCTTCACCGTCGTCTTCGGCCAGTATTTGTCGCGCAAATGCCGCTTCACCAGCTTGCCGGTGGGCGTGCGCGGCAGTTCGGCCTCGAAGTCGATGCTCTTCGGGCATTTGATCGGCGACAGATGTTTTCGGCAGAATACGATCAGTTCGGCCTCGAGCTCCTTGCCGGCCTTCGCCATGTCGTGCGGCTGCACCACCGCCTTGACCTCTTCGCCCATTTCCTCGTTCGGTACGCCGAACACCGCGACGTCGGCGACGCCGGAGTGGGTGATCAGCACGTCCTCGGTCTCCTGCGGGTAGATGTTCACACCGCCGGAGATGATCATGTAGGACTTGCGGTCGGTGAGATAAAGAAAGCCCTCGCCGTCGAGATAGCCGACATCGCCGAGCGTCGACCAGCCCTTGGCGTTGTAGGCGCGCTTCGTCTTCTCGGGATCGTTGTGATAGGTGAAGACCGGCGCGTCGGCGAAATACACTGTGCCGATCTTTCCCACCGGCACTTCCTGGTCGTTTTCGTCCAAGATCTTGATCTTGCCGACCACGGCGCGGCCCACGGTGCCGCGATGATCAAGCCATTGCTGCGAGGTCGACACCGTGACGCCGTTGCCTTCGGAGCCGGCGTAGTACTCGATCAGGATCGGTCCCCACCAATCGATCATCTTGGCCTTGACGTCGATCGGGCAGGGCGCCGCGGCGTGGATAGCCCCCTTCAGCGACGAGACGTCGTAGCGCTTGCGCACCTCGTCCGGCAGCTTCAGCATGCGCACGAACATGGTCGGCACCAGCTGCGACTGGGTAATCCTGTACTTCTCGACCAGCTTCAGGAATTCTTCGGCATCAAAGGATTCCATGATGATGGAGGTGCCGCCGAGCGTGATCGCCATCATGTTGAAGCGCAGGGGAGCCGCGTGATAGAGCGGCGCCGGCGACAGATAGATGCTGTCGGAGGTCATGCCGCACATGTTGGCGCACAGGACCTTCAGGAACGGGTTCGGCAGGTCGATCGGATTGTGTTCGGATTCGCGCTTGATACCCTTCGGCCGTCCTGTGGTGCCCGACGAATATAGCATGTCGTAGCCCGCAATCTGGTCCGCGATCGGCGCGGCCGGCTGGGCTGACGCTTCCTTGTCCCATGAGCGGAAGCCGGGCAGCGGCTCGTCGAGCATGTAGAAGATTGGCTCGCCGGGCGCCCCGGTCACCAGCCCCCTGATCTGCTCGGCGCATTTCGGCGAGGTGATGACGAGTTTGGCGCCGCAATCCTTGATGATGTAGGCGATCTCGTCCTGGGTCAAATAGCGGCTGATCGCGGTGTAATACAGTCCGGAGCGCTGCGCGGCCCAGCAGATCTCCATGAACGCCAGCCTGTTCTCGATCAGGAACGCGATGTGGTCGCCTTCCTTCAGCCCGAGCGCGCGAAACAGCTGCGCGCCCTGGTTCGACAGCTCGTCGAGTTCGCGATAGGTGATCGCCTTGCCGGTGCCGGCCATCTGATAGGCGATCTTGTCCGGCTGGGTCCGCGCGTAGATGGACGGGTGGGTCATGGAGTTCCTCGGGAGTTTTATTATCTCCGTCGTTCCTGCGAACGCAGGGACCCATAACCACCGTTGCCAGCGAGACGACGCGGTGTCGCCTCCGTGCCTGACAACACCGACGGTGGCTATGGGTCCCCGCGTTCGCGGGGACGACGATAGATTTTACAGAGACCTTACAGCCGCTCGACGATGGTCACATTCGCCATGCCGCCGCCTTCGCACATCGTCTGCAGGCCGTAGCGCTTGTTGCGCTGCTTCAGCGCGTTGATCAGCGTGGTCATCAGCTTGGTGCCGGAGCCGCCGAGCGGATGGCCGAGCGCGATCGCGCCGCCGTTGACGTTGAGCCGGGCCGGATCGGCGCCGGTGGTCTTCAGCCACGCCGTGGGCACCGAGGCAAAGGCCTCGTTGACCTCGAACAGGTCGATGTCGTCGATCGACATGCCGGCCTTCTTCAGCGCGCGCTCGGTGGCGTGCAATGGTGCGTCCAGCATGATCACGGGG
>JAYSPJ010000034.1:0-6189 GCA_043722155.1 Bradyrhizobium sp. | reverse complement strand
TGGAGCGAAGGCTCGCGCGACCGCATGGGCAGCATGCTGAGGGATCACAAGCTCGGCAACCTCACCAGCGTCAACACCTGGCGCACGGTGCAGGCGACGCCGCGCAACGAGGCCATGCTGGCGGTGGTCGGCATGGAATCCGGCTTCGAAACCGACCATGTCGCCGTCATCAGCGAACAGGATATCCTCGGCGACCGGCTGGTGCGGCCGCGCAAGGCCAGCCGCAAGCTCGACAATTTCATCTCGGAAGTCACCAGCCTCAGTGCTGGCGATCTCGTGGTTCACGTCGAGCACGGCATCGGGCGCTTTATCGGGTTGCAGACGCTCGAGGTCGGCGGCGCGCCGCATGACTGCCTCGAGCTGCACTATGCGGCCGACACGAAACTGTTTCTGCCGGTCGAGAATATCGAACTGCTGTCGCGCTACGGCTCCGATCACGCCAATGTCGAACTGGACCGGCTTGGCGGCAGCGGCTGGCAGGCGCGCAAGGCAAAGCTCAAGAACCGCATCCGCGAGATCGCCGGCGAACTGATCAAGATCGCCGCCGAGCGGCACCTGCACGAAGCGCCGAAAATGCCGGTGCAGCCGCATGTCTATGACGAATTCTGCGCGCGTTTCCCGTACGAGGAAACCGAGGACCAGCTCGGCGCCATCACCGCCACGCTAAAAGACCTCGAAAGCGGCCGGCCGATGGACCGGCTGATCTGCGGCGACGTCGGCTTCGGCAAGACCGAGGTGGCGCTGCGGGCGGCGTTCGCGGTCGCGCTCGACGGCAAGCAGGTCGCGGTCGTGGTGCCGACGACGCTGCTGGCGCGGCAGCACACCAGGACGTTCACCGAGCGGTTCCGCGGCTTTCCCGTCAACGTCGCGCAGGCCTCGCGCCTGATCGCGGCGAAGGAGCTGACGCAGGTCAAGAAGGGGCTGACCGACGGCAGCGTCGACATCGTGATCGGCACCCATGCGCTGCTCGGCAAGGCGATCAAGTTCAGGGATCTCGGGCTGCTGATCGTCGACGAGGAGCAGCATTTCGGCGTCAGCCACAAGGAGCGGCTGAAGCAGCTGCGGGCCCAGGTGCATGTGCTGACGCTGAGCGCGACGCCGATCCCGCGCACGCTGCAGCTGGCGCTGACCGGGGTGCGCGATCTGTCGATCATCGCCTCGCCGCCGGTCGATCGGCTGGCGGTCCGCACTTTCGTGGCGCCGCACGATCCCCTGATGATCCGCGAGGCGCTGTTGCGCGAGCGTTACCGCGGCGGACAGGCGTTTTATGTGGTGCCGCGGATCGAGGATCTCGCCGGCGTCAAGGATTTTCTCGACAAGAACGTGCCGGAGATGAAGGTCGCGGTTGCGCACGGCCAGATGCCGCCGACCGTGATCGAGGACATCATGTCGGCGTTCTATGACGGCAAATACGATATCCTGCTGTCGACCACGATCATCGAGTCCGGCCTCGATATACCGACCGCCAATACCCTGATCGTGCACCGCGCCGACATGTTCGGCCTCGCGCAGCTCTATCAATTGCGCGGCCGGGTAGGGCGCTCCAAGCTGCGCGCCTATTCGCTGTTCACGCTGCCGGCGCAGGCGAAGATCACCGCGCAGGCCGAGCGCCGCCTGAAGGTGCTGCAATCGCTGGAGACGCTCGGTGCCGGCTTCCAGCTGGCGTCGCACGACCTGGATATTCGCGGCGCCGGCAATCTGCTCGGCGAGGAACAGTCCGGCCACATCAAGGAGGTCGGTTTCGAGCTGTACCAGTCGATGCTGGAGGAGGCGATTCTCAACCTCAAGGCCGGCGTGGTCGAGCCCGCGGCGGATCGCTGGTCGCCGCAGATCACCGTCGGCATGCCGGTGCTGATCCCCGAGGAATACGTCAACGACCTCGCGGTGCGGCTGTCGCTGTACCGGCGGCTGGCCGATCTCGACACCGACGACGAGATCGACAATTTCGCCGCCGACCTGCGCGACCGCTTCGGGGTGCTGCCGGACGAGGTGCGCTACCTCTTCAAGATCGCCGCGATCAAGGGTTACTGCCGAAGAGCCAATGTCGAGAAGGTCGATGCCGGGCCGAAGGGAGCGGTCATCACCTTCCGCGACAACAAGTTCGCGCAGCCGGAGCGGCTGGTCTACTTCATCCGCCAGCACGGCAGGGCCGCGAAAGTGCGGCCGGACATGAAGGTGGTGTTCCTGCAGGATTGGGAGACGCCCGAGGAACGCCTGTACGGCACCACCGAGATCCTGCGCCAGCTCGCCAACCTCGCCGAGGACAAGAAGGCGGCGTGAACCTGCCCCGCTGCCTCAACGTCATTGCGAGCCATCGGGTCGTGCGAACGCGCGCCCGATGACAGGCTCCGCGAAGCAATCCATCTTGCCGAGCGAAGAAAGGATTGCTTCGTCGCAGGTGCTCCTTGCAATGACGCGGAGAAAACGAAAACAGCCGCCGGCATTGCTGCCGACGACCGTTCGCTAATCGATCAAATTCCGATCACTTCGGATATTTGAACTCCGGCGCCGCCTTCAGCGCATCCTTGGTGGTGTTCATCGACGCCAGCCACTTGTCGTCCTTGGCATCGCGGCGGATGCTGACCGAGGACGGTGAGACCGCGACATAGTGCTCGCCGACCCCAAGGAACCCGCCGACCGACAGGATCAGGGCGTCGACCTGGTTGTTCTTGATGGCGATGTCGGTGATCTCGCCGATCGATTCGTCCTTCTGGTTATAGACGTTGAGGCCCTTCAGCTTCGAAGAGAACATCTCGTCTTTCGATACCGTCGAGAACTTGGCGGCCGCAGGCGCCGTGCCGGTGGTCTTGGCGTCTTGCGCGAAGGCCGGGGTTGCCAGCATGGCCAGCGAAGCGGTGATCAGTGCAAGTTTTTTCATGGTATCCTCCAGTGCAGATTTGCCGATCTACAATGCGGGGACGGAATAATCGTTCCACGACATAATCGGGAACGATCAGGAAGCGGCGCGGCGCGCTTCGTCGGTGAGCCGCGCCAGCAGCGACTTTGCCGTATCGTTCGGCAGCATGGTCGCCACCGTAACGACCGGTTCGGAGCGGGCGTCGCGCTTGCCGTGACTGGTGTGGCGCATCACGCTGGAGAGCCGCCGCGCAATCATATGGCCGGTGCGCAGATCGGTGTCGGCGAACGCCACGATGACCGATCCGTCGTCCTGAGCGGCGCCGAAATCCATTTGCCGCATCAGCCGGCTGATAATCCGTGCGCCGTCGAGCTGGGCGCGGGCGTGGGCGGGATCGAAGGCAAAGCGCGCCAGCGACAATCCGCCGCCGCGCGACAGCGTTTGATAGACCGCCGCGGCGAAGTCGCGATTGAATGCTGCCGGCGTCAACAGACCGGTCCTGACATCGAGCAGGCCCTCGGCGTCGATCGATCTGAGGGTTCTGGTCAGATGGGCCTCGAAGGCATGCTGGCGGATCAGCGGCAGCGCATTGGCGGCAATGTGCGCGGGCTCGCCGGATATGATTTCGAGGTTCGGCAGATCATAGGCCGGCGCCAACGCATCCGACGTCATCACGACCGGCAGGTTGCGAAAGCGCGCATCCTCGGTCAGCACCGTGAGGAAGGCATCCACCACGCGCGGACTGAAACCTTCGCCGAGCACGATGCCGTCGATGTCGCGGGTGTTCAGATGCTTCGCCGCGGCTTCGATCGAGAGCGCGCCGACCACCCCGATCCGCTCGCCGAGCGATACCGACAGCGCGGGATAGGCGGCGCCCCGGCCGATCAGCAGCACGGTGGCGTCACGGGTGGGATCGAAGTCGGACGGTATGGTTCGCGCCAGCTGCTCGGCGTCGAGGCGGCGCATCACGGTGATGTCCAGCGCACGAACCCGCAGGCTTGCGCGCAGCCGCGCCGTCAGGCGATCGAAATTGCCGCTGCTTTGGGAAAATGGAATGGCGTTGTCGGGCAGCGATGTCGTGGGGTCGACCGTGATCAGGGGCAGATAGGGTCGCTGCGCGGCGATCTGTTTGGCGAGTGCCTGGAGGCCGGGTTGGGCCGTTCCGGCCATCGCGACCAGAACCGCGGCCGGGTGCAATTGCTCGACGGCGCGCGATGCATCGGCCCAGCCGGCATCGATCATCGGAAACAACTTCGCATCGTCAATCGTGCTGGCGAATGACGGGCGCCCGGCGGTCGATACGACGATGAGCGGGCCTTGCTGGGACATCTGAAACTCGGGATCACGCGTTGGATGGAACGCGCAAACCCTAGTTTGCCGGCCTTAATGCCGCGTCAACGAGGCCACTGGATTTGACTTAAGCCTGACTTGCCCGGTCGCGAAACGCCTCCACCATCAGCGGGTTGAGCCCGAGTTCGGCAAGCGCCTCGCGGGCGCGGGCATTGTCCTGGGCGCGTCCGGCCAGCCGGTGACCGCTGAGCCGGTCCGGCAACGCCGTCAGCAGCGCGCCCTGTCCGAGCCGCCGGGCCCATTCCTGCAGATCCTGCGCCAGGAACCGGTAGCCGCCGATCGCCATGATGCCGGTGGGCGGCGCGGTAATGCAGATCGCTCCGGTCGACCGGTCGATCCGGGCGGCGTAGTCGGTGTCGACATAATCGCGCTGCGGTTGCGCGACCAGGGAGTCGCTCGGCGGCGGCGGCGGGGCATAGGGCGCCGCGGAAACCATCGGCCCGCGCAAAGCCAGCGTTCCCCTGGGCGTCAGAAAGATCTCGCCTGATATCGACGAGCCCGGAACCTCGCGCGGGGCGCTGTGCTGTCCCGGCCGGATTGCCGCCGGCGCACCATCGACCGCGGTGCGGCGGGCCCCGAACAGGCCGGCTTCGCCGAACAGATAGACATCCGTCAGCGTCGCCTGCTGCGGTGTCCAGGCCGGACTCGATGCGACCTGTTCCGGCGCGCGCCAGAGGCCGATCACATTGCGCAATGTCGGCAGACGCGAGGGGATATCGATTTCGCCCAGCCGCAACGCCAGCTGCGCGGGCGCGACCAGCGTATCGCAGCTGTGCTCGACGATCTGCTGCTCGAGCACGTCGCCGTCGAACGGATGATGCAGCGCCAGGGTTCCGCCCGACAACAGCCAGATCACCAGCGACGAGGTCAGGCCCGCGAACGACGACGGCGTGAACGCCGACATGATCGTCGAGCCCTGCGGCACATCGCTTTCGAGCGACAATGCGAGGCCGCCGGCGATCAAGTTCAGATGCGTGCGCGGCACCGGACGAAAGCCGTCGCTGGTGACGTCGAACGAGATAATCGCCGCCTTGCGGCCGTCCTGCACGACGGCGCGCGAGGCGGCGGAGTTGGTCGACAAGGCATGATCGAGCGAGGCCATGCCTTCCGGCAGGTCGCTGCCGAAACCGCAGACATGGCGGATCGAAAAGGCTTCGGCCGCGGCATTCATGGCGAGATCGGAATGCAGGACGCCGTCGATCCGGCTCATGCTCACGATAGCGCGCGCCCCGGTGCGGTTGAGCGCGACCGTCAATTCCGCCTGCCGCCAAAGCAGCGGGAACAACGCCACCACCAGGCCGGCGCGATGCGCAGCCAGCACCGTCAGCACGAACTCGACGGTATTGGGCAGCTGCACCGCGATCACGGAATTGGACGGTAAACCGGATTCGATGAAATGCGCCGACAGCGCCGTGATCGCGCGGTCGGCCTCCGCGAAGGTCCGGTTTCTCGGCGGCTGTCCGGTGACGCGCTGCTTGTTGAGGGGATCGAGCAGCGCCGGCGCATCCGGCTTGCGGGCCAGGATCCGCTTGAACAGTCCGTCGAGCGTGGGCGATGCGTTGGTCTGGATCACGGGATCACTTCGGTTGGACGTCGGGCCGCTGCCACCAGGTTTCCGGAAGATACCCCGTCAAGGCAGTGGCACCCGGCCGTTCTATCCGATTCCAGCGCGCGATCCATTGTTCTTGAACGTTAAACAGCGGAATAGCGTAGAAGCCCGACATCAGGGTGCGGTCCAGCGCCCGCACCGCCGGGACGAAAGCGGTATGCTCGCGCGCCTCCAGCAAGGCCGCGATCAGGACGTCGATGGCGGGGTCTTTGGCGCCCATGTAATTCCGCGTGCCCTGAATGGCGGCGGCCTCGCTGCCCCAGTAAAACGACTGCTCGTTGCCGGGCGACAGCGATTGATCCCAGCGGTTCTGCAGCATGTCGAAGTCGAAGGCGAGACGGCGCTGGTCGAACTGGACGGCGTCGACCGCGCG
>JAYSPJ010000033.1:0-19772 GCA_043722155.1 Bradyrhizobium sp. | reverse complement strand
CAGGTTTCACGGATTCATGGCGTTGCGGAGATGTCGAGTGTGGGCGGGCCCACATTTTTAAGTCCATCGCATTGAACGCATTTCGATTTCACCGTCACTAACCATCGAGTTCAAAGGCCGCCGCTAGTGATATTTTTACAACATCGCATGCGCGATCCGGTACGGATGCGGGATAAATCGATCGGTCATGAAATGAATTGGCGTCACGGCGTTGTTTGTATCTCCACGCTTTGCCTGACAGCAGCGCTGTCGGCAAGTCCGGCTCGCGCACAAACGCGCGTCGGCGAAGCCGCCGTCGTCAAGAACGAAGTCGTCCGCGTCATGGGATCGACGACCGCCCCGATCGATGTCGGCGACAGCGTGGTCCGCGACGAAACCGTGCGCACCGGCCTCGACAGCGCGGCGCGGCTGGTGATGGCCGACAGCACCAATTTGTCGCTCGGCCCCAATTCGACGCTCAAGCTCGACCGCACCGTGTTCGACGACGCGCGCAGCTATCGCGACATCTCGATCAGGCTGACCACCGGTGCGTTCCGCTTCGTCACCGGCCATTCGGAAAAAGACGCCTACAAGATCCAGACCCAGGTCGCGACCATCGGCGTGCGCGGCACCATCCTCGATATCCTGTCCCAGCGCGGCAAGACCACCGTGGTGCTGCGGGACAATGGCGCCTCGCGGGTCTGCACCCTCACCTTTCAGTGCACCGAGCTGACCAAGCCCGGCGATACCGCCATCATCACCTTCGCCGGCGGCAAGTACACCATTCAAAAGAGCAGCACTCCGCCCTGGACCTTCGCCTGTGGTGCTGCGGCGGGACTTTGCAACACCACCCAATATGCCGACGCGACGCCGACCGTTACGCCGCCTGTCGATGACGGCAGCGATCCCACGGGCATGCTGTGCGGGCGCTGACGATGGCCAAATTCACCCGCAGCCTTATCGTCTCGGCCGCGCTTGCCGCGGCGATTTCGCTGGTGCTGATTCCGGCGCAGACCATTCCCGCCTCGGCGCAAAGTCCGTCGCCGTCACCGACGCCAAGCGCGTCGCCCTTGCCCGGTCCGACACCGACCGGTTCGGATTCCAGCGCCGGATCGGTCAAGGACCTGGCCAGGCAGCGCTTCAACCAGATGATCACCAACCGGGTGCTCGGCACGGTGCTGCTCGGCGTCAACGAACAGGTCAATTGCGGCGATTGCGTCAGCGCCTTCGGCTCCGCGGGGTCGTTCTCGGCCGGCATTCACGGCCGCAAGAATCTGACGTCCAACCTGGCGCTGCTGGCGGGCATCGCCTACGCCCAGTACAGCGAAGGCGGCTACAGCGTCACCAGCGCGCCAATCGGCGCGTTCGCGCTGCGCTATGATTTCACCGACTGGGGATCGTCGCGGCCGTTCTTCGACATCGGCGCCTTGCTGTCGCCGTTCCAGAAGGTGCGCTATCGCCGCAGCTATCAGACCAGCCTCGGCCCGGTATTGCTCGACAGCGAAACCAGCAGCGAGAATTACGGCGTCTATGGCCGCGCGGGCTGGATCAGCCGGCTGTCGCCGCGCGACGAGGTCGCCGCCTCGGTCGAGGTCTGGCAGATGTGGCAGCGGGTCAAGGGCTATGCCGACCCGGCCAGTGTGGCGTTCAACCCGTTCGACGCTTCGGTCCCAACCGGCACCGACCGCACCAACCTCGTCAAGATCGGCGGCCAGTGGACGCATCTGTTCGGCGACAGCATCGAGACCAACATCAACGGCGGCTTCGTGCAATCCTTTGCCACCCGCTCCGGTATTGTCGCCACCGTCACCGGCGAGGGCACCGTGGTGCCGACGATCGGCAACCAGAGCTGGTTCGAGTATGGCGGCCGGGTCGGCTACCGCATCAGCAAGGGCTGGATCGCCGATCTCTTCGTCAACGGCACCGCCGGCCCGCAGCCGGTCGGCAACACCCTCCATGGCGGCGTCGGACTGCGGATCACTTACTGAAGCGCGTTCGAGCGAACGCCGCCCCGCACTTGATGAGGGGCGGATACCGGTTCGCGTCAAGAACGCGCCGGATCAGGCCGCCGACTTGCCCTCATAGGCTTTGCGCAAGCCTTCGATATCGAGCTTGACCATCCCCATCATCGCGAGCGCCATGAAGCGCTGGCCGGCCAGCGTGAAGTCTACCACCAGCACCGAGCCGGCCTTGCCGGCGGGGCTGTCGACCGTGTTCTTCTGAATCTTTTCGATCCGGGAATCCGGCAGCAGCGAAACGTAGAATTTCGCGGCCTCCTCGGCCTCGCCGTTAAACCATAGGCAGGGGGAAATCCTGGACATCGGCATATTCCTCGCGTTGGGTTTGAATCAGGCTTCGGCCATGGCGGATTGCGCTGCCGTCGCCGCGGCAACGTCCATCCACGACCGCCGGATTGACGAAGATCATTTTGGCCATGGGATGGCTCCGTTTGGCGGTCACGGCCAAAGGACGAACGGGCGGAAGCGATTCCGACACCCGGTTTGGACATTTTTGAGCAAAAGCTGAATTGCTTTCCTTCGCTCGCAATGACGGCCAGCTTCGTTATCGCCCGGAACGGATGACCGGGCTCTGCCTGTTTGCGGGGATATGCTTGGTGAAAATCCGCACGACGGAGCCCTTTACGGGCCGGGTGTCGTCGAACAACCCGGACGCAATTCCCTCGATGGCGTCGCGATGCTCGAGAAACTGGGTCTGTCTCGCCGTGCCTGGCGTCCCTCTGACGCCTGCAAGCTCATCCATCGCGGCATCGCTGATCTGACAGTCGACCGTTTCGCCGTCGTTCAGCATGGTAAATCCGAACGCCAGGCGCTCGTCGTCATACCCTATAATGCGACCACGCGTCAGCGGCATCCAAAAACCCTCTTAGCATCGCCTCCAAAGAATGCTTCAAGCAGTGCATCGCGCGCCGGTTTGTCGAGCAGGTGGCGTCGCGAAGCTTACTTCGCCTCGGCCGGATCGCGATGTACCGGATCAATCCACAGCACGGTCTCCGGCTTTTCCACCGGCTCGATGTCGAGGTTGATCGCGATCGCCTCGCCATCGCTGCGCACCAGCACGCATTCCAGCACCTCGTCGCGGCTGGCGTTGATCTCCTGATGCGGCACGTAGGGCGGAATGAAAATGAAATCGCCGGGCCCCGCTTCCGCGGTGAACTGCAGATACTCGCCCCAGCGCATCCGCGCCTTGCCCTTCACGACAAAGATGATGCTTTCGAGATGGCCGTGATGATGTGCGCCGGTCTTGGCGTCTGGCTTGATGGTCACGGTGCCGGCCCACAATTTCTGCGCACCGACGCGCGCGAAGGTGATTGCGGCCTTGCGATCCATGCCGGCGGTCGACGGAACGTTGGGATCGAGCTGATCGCCGGGAATGACGCGGACGCCGTCGTGCTTCCAGCGCTCCACGCCGTCGTGATCGTGCGAAGGGTCAGCATGGGTATGATCGTGGTGGCCTGTCATCGAGCTCTTTCCGTTCAACTTGATTGGCGAACCCTACATAATACCGTGATCGCAAACCAGTCGCGATCAGGAACTTTCCGTCCTTTTCAGCGTTGATCCGTTGAAGCTTAACAAAGGAGAGTTCCCATGGGTGCGACCACCGACAAGGTCAAAGGCGCTGCCAACGAAGCCATCGGCAAGGCCAAGCAGGGTATTGGCGAAGCCGTCGGTTCCGACAAGCTGCAGGGCGAAGGCGCGATTCAGGAAATCAAGGGCAAGGGCCAGCAGATCCTCGGCGAAGCCAAGGAAGCCACCAAGGACGCCGTCAACAAGGCGGCCGCCGCAGCCAACAAGAATCTCTGATCGACGCGAGTTGACTGGAATGGGAAAGACCGGCCCGGTGGGCCGGTCTTTTTTGGCCTGATCGGCATCGCCCCGGCGAGGTTACTACTTCACGCCAAGCAGTTCGACTTCGAACATCAGGGTCGCGTTCGGGGGAATGAGGCCGCCGGCGCCGCGGGCGCCGTAGCCCAGCGCAGGCGGAATGATCAAAGTGCGCTTGCCGCCGACCTTCATGGTGGCGACGCCTTCGTCCCAGCCGGCGATCACCTGGCGCTGCCCGATCGGGAACTCGAACGGCTCGTTGCGGTCGACCGAACTGTCGAACTTCTTTCCCTTCTGCCCATTCTCGTAGAGCCAGCCGGTGTAGTGCATGATGCAGATCTGGCCCGGCTTCGGCGAAGCGCCTGAGCCGACCGTGCTGTCCGATATCTGCAGTCCTGATGCTGTGGTCATGGTTTTTCCTGCGGTCTGGGCCGCTGCTATGGTTGGACAGAATGTTACGGCGCTTGCCAGAGCAATGGCCGATACGATCAATAGTGTCGCGCGCTGGAGACGTCGCATTCCCTGGATATCCTTCCCGTGCAAATCGAACCGTGTCTAGCGCAACGCTCCGGCCGTATCCAGCCCATGCAGGGTACCAAAAAGCGCCAGGCTGGAAGGCCAGCCCGGCGCTCGCTGGGAATGGCCGATCGGAAAATCAGGCGGCTCGCGACACCTGAACCGGCGACGTCACTTCCTCGGTGATCACCGTGAATCTCGCCAGCTGCGCCGTGCCGAACGCGGTGGAAATCGCGACGTCGGCGGCGTCGCGTCCCCGCGCCGTCACGATCCGGCCGATCCGGGGATGATTGTGACGCGCATCGAAGGTGAACCAGCGGCCGTCGAGATAGACTTCGAACCAGGCGGAGAAATCCATCGGCGCCGGATCGACCGGCACGCCGATGTCGCCGAGATATCCGGTGCAATAGCGCGCCGGAATGTTCATGCAGCGGCACAGCGTGACCGCGAGGTGCGCGAAGTCGCGGCAGACGCCGACTTGTTCGGCATGGCCTTCCGACGCCGTGCGGTCGCAACGGGCGTGGTGGTAACCGAACTTGATGCGCTGATGGGCGTAGTCGCAGATAGACTGCACGCGCTGCCAGCCGGGCACGACGCCGCCGAACAGCGACCATGCCAGATCGGAAAGCTTCTGGGTGTCGCAGTAGCGGCTGCCCAGCAGATAGACCAGCACGTCGTCGGGCAGATCTCCGACATCGAGCTGCCGGGAATCGGGCGCGGCTTCGTCCGGCAGACCGCTGTCTGAAATCAAAAAATCGTTGCGGATTTCGATCAGGCCGGGCGGCGCGACGATGCGGGTGCAGGTATTACCGAACGCGTCGATATAATCGCGCGACGCCACATTCGGCGATAATTCGATCCTGTGTTCGCTCAGGAGGTCGTTGACCCGGGCCGGTTCAATACTGAGCATCAGGGCCATGGGGGTATCCTGGAAGCATTGAAAGGCGATGTCGTAACCGGCACGGATTTCCACGTCGTTTCTCCTCGAGAATCTCAAACCCACATGATGGCAAAACAAACCGGGAAGAACCTGTTCGTTCCCGGCAAAAGACTGATCCTGATGCGGAAATTTAGGGCAGCGATCTCGCGTCCGCGACTTTCAGGCCTGCATTCGATTTAATCCGGCGCCGGACTTTGCGTACTTCTTCATCACGATGCTGCTCGATGGCTTCGGGTTCCTGCTCGTCGATCTGCGTAAGCTCTGATCTTGCGTCGTCGTCGACGCGCAAAAGTTCATCCAGTTTGGCGTGCAGGGCCAGAGTGTCGCGCCGGTTGGCGCGCTGGATGAACAGGGTCATCATGAAAATCGCCAGCGTGCCGAAGGCCTCCCAGCCGAACGTGTCCCGGCCGAACGTCAGCCACAGTGCAGCGTAAGCGACAACACCAAGGAAGGCGGCGGGATGGCCCGCCGCCTGCCCGACACGGGTGGTCCAGTGCTGTTTGGAGGAATCCGCCATCGCGCTACTCCATCTTGACATTGGGTTCGCGGCCCCGAACCCGCAATTGACCGAGTTTTTGGCTTGAATGAGGTAAAAACCCCCCGCGAGATGCGGGGGGTTCACCCGTTGTCAAAGACTTAACGAAGCAGCAAGATCAGGATGATCAGCGGAATCGGGATTCCGAGAAGCCAAAGAAGAATGGGCATGGGATTTTCCTTTCCTGGTTGAAATCAGCGGCGCGCCTTGCGGCCCCACGTGCCGTCGCGAAGGCCTCCCCCTTCGGTGGCGGCGAGGCTGGCGCAGAAGGCGCCGAGCAGCAGCGAGGCTGTCAGCCAGAACGCGAGCTGCATGGCGGCTTTGCGGGCGGCATCGATATCGGTCTTGGCCTGGGTCACGACTTCATTGACGCGCTTTTCCGCATCGACCTGGCTGAGCCCGGTGCGCGCGGCCACGACCTTGGCGACATATTGCCGGTCGGCGGGTTTCAGATCGCTGCCGTTGCGGAAGCTACCGGTAAACAGCCGCACCATCTCGCTGCGCGATTCCTGTGCGTTAGTCGGGTTTTGCGCGGCGGATGTGTCGGCGCGGAACAGCGTGTCGATATAGACGTCCATCGGCCCGGACTGACTCGCGGCGGCCGCCGCCTGCGTGGCGCCGGAGGCCGCGCCGCCGAGCAGGCTGGTGGCCGGCGAAGCCAGCAACACAGCGCCAAGCACGGAAGCGAACGCCCAAGCGATGAAGCCGTGCGCGGTGTCGCGGAAGTACACTTCATCGCTGTGAACGCCGATCCATCGCGTCCGTAGCCGGCCGGCGATGTAGCCGCCGAGAGAAGAGGCGATCATGGCGATGACGATGAGATAGAGGCCGGTGCCGATCTTGAAGGTGGCGGCAGATACCCCCGACCCTGCCCAGGGCGACACCACGGACAATCCGAGTCCGGTGCCGAAGGCGAGCAGAACAAGCGTCAATGCGCAGCTCACCACTGCGCCAGCAGCGACAGCCGGCCATGACACCCCGGCCACGGAAGGTTCACCGGTATCGGTCCCCGGTTGGATAACAACAGTATCAATCATCATGCGCTCCCAGCTGGCGAAAAAAAATTGTTTCGAGTGCCGCAACAATGTGCAGCGTGAACGTTTTGTTCCAGGAGAGAATCGGAAATTCAATCAGTCGGTCGCCGCACATGCACATATCGACGCGACGATTTCGCACCGCTCAGCTGCGCTGCCTTACTATTCCTGCTCGCCGCGTTAAGCAGACGCTCGCGTTTTGCCCGCGACATCCGACGCTTTGGTCGAGGCGCATCAGCGGACCACGGTCGATGGGCTCTAGGCCATCGGCGATGCCGTCTCCGACCTTCATCAGATCGCGGTAGGCGCCGGCCATGCCGCCATCGCTGCAACCAACCTCCGCAATTCGCTGCTGGACAATTTCCGTTAGCGGCTGATTCTGCCGCCACGGCGTGGTCCGCCGGCCTTCTTGGCTTTATCGCCGGTCCGCTTCACGAACTCCTCGCCGTCCGTCTCGGCCTCGGCGCGCCGCTCGCATTTGGTGCGGATGTCTTCAAGTTCCTCGTCGGTCAGATGTTCGATTCCGACAAAGGAATTATGCGCGCTGCTGACGCGAATGAGTTCGTCCAGCTTGACCTGGATGGCGGCGCTGTCGCGATTCTGCGAATTCTGGATCAAGAAGACCATCAGGAACGTGACGATCGTCGTCCCGGTATTGATGACGAGCTGCCAGGTGTCCGAGAATTGAAACAGCGGCCCGGTGATCGCCCACACCAGTACGACGCCGGACGCCAGCATGAATGTCGACGCCCGGCCCGCCGCCTGTGAGGTCCTGTTCGCGATATCGCCAAAGAACCGGCTGAAATCGCCGGTCTCCTCGTGCTCCTCGTCCTCCTGCGGCTTGACTTGTTTGGTAGCCATTTCGATGCCTGTTCCGGAAACTGGAACTGAGCCCGACGCGATCTGCGTCGGGCCCTGGCGCTTGTTCGAACCATCCAGAAGGCGCGTGAACACAGCGCTCATTGTTGCGCTCCCGCACGCGACGCTAGCGGTTCATGAACAACGCGAGAAGCAGAATGATCGGGAGCGGAATTCCGATCAACCAGAGCAGCGCACCTCTACCGAAACCCATGTCAGCCTCCATATGTTTTGACTGCAAGGATAACTCGCCAGGATTTCGGGAGTTCCCCAACTTGCGCCATGATCAACGGGTCGATGAGCCATCCCGGTCCAGCGCGAAATCGCGCAGCAGCGGCGAGGACGCCCCCGCGATCAGATCGCCGATCAACTGAGCGGCGAGAAAACTGAAGGTGATGCCGTTGCCGCCATACCCATAGGCCGCGTAGACGCCGCTTGCGCCCGGTACGGGGCCTATCAACGGCAGACCGTCGGAGGTGGTATCGAACGTGCCGGACCAGCGGAACTCGATGTCGAGATTGGCGGCTGGCCACAGCGCGGCGAGCTTCTGTGTCAGCCGCCGCGACTTCTCCGGGATCAGGCAATCGCGCGCGTCGGGCGCGACCACCTCGTCGCTATCCTCGCCGCCGATGATGATGCGTCCGGCGGACGTCGTCCGCGCATAGAGATAATCCTTGCTGTCTTCCCAGATCAGCGCGCCCTCTTTCCAGATATTCTGCGGCTGCGGCGTCGTCGCGATGGCCCAGCTCGACGAAACCGCGTGGACGGTGGAGTGAACGATATCGGGCATCACGTAGCCGGTCGCAAGGATCACCGACCGCGCCTCGATCTCTCGGCCGTTCTTCATCTGCACGCCGACCGAGCGCGCGGCGGCATCGAACTGCACGGCCTCGGCTTGGAATATCCGGGCGCCGCGCCTCATCGCGATCGCTAGCATTCCGCATGCCAATTGCATCGGGTCGGCATCCGCCGAGCCCGGCGACACGATGGCGCCGGCGCGCGCCATTCCGAAAATGTCGAGCAGCATCGCATGATCGAGGAAGTCGCCAGGCAAGCCGGCGCGCCGGCGCAATTGGTGTTCTTCGCGCAACTGCTGGCTGTTATCGCCGGCCGCGAGATAAAGCGAATTCCGGTCGCGCATCTCGCAGGCGATGCCGAGTTTCAGGACCAGAGATTTCATCCTGGCGACGGCGTGCAGGCTCGCCAGATAGGCCCGCGATGCCCGATCGAAGCCATAGATTTCGGTCAACTGCGCGAGCGGGCGATCGATTTCCCACAGCAGCATCGAGGTCGAGGCGGCCGTGCTGCCGCGCCCGGGAAATTCACGATCGAGGATGACGACATCGAGTCCCTGGCGCGTCAGGCGTTCGGCGATCAGCGATCCCGTGATGCCGCCGCCGACGATCAGCGCATCGCATTTCAGGTTCTCGCCGACATCGAGGCGGACAGGAGGCTCCCCCGCGGCAAACCACGGCGAGCGGCCGCCCCGAAGGTCAGCCTGTTCGGTGTCGTCTGTGTCGAGAACGCTGATAACGAACCTCAAACACGGGTTGGTGGCCTCAACGCAATGCAGGAATGCCGGGGGACAGGCGCATGCCTGCACCGCCTCATCGGCTTAACAACCCCGATCAAATCTGGTTCCTGTCATGGGCGAGATCAGACCGGCACGGCGGACGCCATCGGGTCAGGCCTTGACCGGCGTCATGTAGATTTCCGAGCCGTCTTCGTCGACCACCGACACGGACCGGTCATGGTTGCCGTCCGGAAGATCGACCGCGATTTGCAGGGCGATCAGATCAGCGGTTTGCCTGGCATCACTTTCGTTGGCGCAATCGAGCCCGACCGGATCTTCGAAGCGCACGCCATCGGCAATATCGAAATGAAAAATCGGCATTGGCTACCTCCCAGGGGCAATGCCCGGGAGCGAAGCACGTTCCGTCATTTGGCCGGGATTGCCCGGCTACCGGTGACGAGCGGTTCCCGTCACCGGTAGCCGAATCGCTCAATAGCCGAGCGCGCAGCCGTCCTTGCGCGGGTCGGAACCGCCGGTCAGCGTGCCCCTGTCCCAGTCGATCCAGATCGCCTGACCGCCGCCGAGCGGCCCGACCACGCTGGTGGTCTTGTGCCCGAGCTTCTTCAGGCCCTCGACGACATCGGACGGAATGCCGTCCTCGAGCTGGTAGACGTCTTCGTAATGCAGGCCACGCGGCATATCGATGGCTTCCTGCACGTCGCAGCCGTAGTCGAGCATGTTGGTCAGCACATGGGTCTGTCCGACGGGCTGATACTGCCCGCCCATCACGCCGAACGGCATCACGGCGCGACCGTTTTTCGTTACCAGGCTCGGAATGATGGTGTGCAGCGGCCGCTTGCCGGGCGCGATACAGTTGGGGTGGCCGGGCTCGATGCGGAAGCCGCCGGCGCGGTTCTGCAACAGAATGCCGGTCTTGTTGGAGACGATCGCCGCACCGAAGGAATGCGCGATCGAATTGATGAACGAACAGACGTTGCGCTCCTTGTCCACCACGGTGATGTAGATCGTCGAGGGATTTATCGGCGGCGTCACTTTCGGCAGATCGAGCAGCCGGTCCATCCTGATCTTGCCGACGTATTCGTCGACGAATTCCGGGGTCAGAATACGCGTCACGTCGACGTTGACGTAAGCGGGATCGCCGATGAACTGCTCGCGCATCAGGTAGGCGATCCGCGCGGCCTCGGCTTCGAGATGAAACCGCTCGACACTCATGGGTGCGAATTTCGTCAGATCGAAACGCGACAGGATGTTCAGCATCACCAGCATGGTGATGCCCGGACCGTTCGGCGGGCACTGCCAGACATCGTGGCCCTTATACAGGGTACCGATCGGCGATGTGGTTTCGGTGGTGTGCGCGGCGAAGTCATCCAGCGTGTGCAGCCCGCCGATGCCGCGCAGCGTTTCGACCATGTCCTCGGCGATCGCGCCCTTGTAGAAGGCGTCGCGGCCGTCCCTGGCGATCGCGCGCAGCGTCTTGCCGAGCTCGGGCTGATGGATGACGTCGCCGGCCACCGCCGGCTTGCCGTGCGGCAGCAGATAGCGCTCGGTGTTGACGCCCCTCTTCAGCTTGTCGAACTGGTTGTTCCAGTCGAACGCGATGCGGGGAGTGACAACGTAGCCGTCCTCCGCGGCCTTGATCGCGGGCTGCAGCAGGGTGTCGAAGCCGAGCTTGCCGTGATCGCGCAGGATGGTGGCCCAGGCGTCGACCGCGCCCGGAATTGAGACGGCGTGCGCCGAGGTCAGCGGGATCGAATTGATCTTGCGCTCGAGATACCATTCCGCCTTCGCCGCCTGCGGCGCGCGGCCCGAGCCGTTATAGGCCACGATCTTGCCTTCGCCTTTGGGCTGCAGCAGCGCGAAGCAGTCGCCGCCGATCCCGGTGGATTGCGGCTCGATCACCCCGAGCAGCGCGCATGCCGCCACCGCGGCGTCGGCGGCGGTGCCGCCGGCACGCAATACCTCGATCGCCGCCAGCGCGGCCAGAGGATGCGACGTCGCGACCATTCCGTTCTGGGCGTGGACCGTGGACCGGCCGGCGAGATGGAAATTCCTCATGCCAAGTTACTCACTTTTGCGATTCTATCGTTATTTCGGGCGCGGGCTTACTTGGCATATTCGGGCCGCGATGGGAATGCTCAGGGATGCATGACGGAGGCCCATCCTCATCCTGAGGAGCGACCCAAAGGGTCGCATCTCGAAGGATGAGGTCGAGGGACGGGGTTTCCCCTGCCCCACCCTCCTGATAAAACCTCCGCCATGCCCTTCACCGTCGCCGCATTTTACCAGTTTGCAGCACTGCCGGACTTCCGCGAGCTCAGGGAGCCGCTGCAGGCGATCTGTGCTGGATTTGAGCTGAAAGGCAGCGTGCTGCTGGCGCATGAGGGCATCAACGGCACGATCGCGGGAAACGAAGCGGCCATTGGCGGCCTGATCGCGGAGTTGCGCGAGGGCATGCTGTTCGGCGGCCGGCTCGACCATCTCGAACTGAAATTCTCGAGCGCCTCACGGATGCCGTTCCAGCGCCTGAAGATCCGCCTGAAAAAGGAGATCGTCACCCTCGGCGATCCCGCGGCCGATCCGACCCGGCAGGTCGGCGTCTATGTCGATCCCGCCGACTGGAACGCGCTGATCGCAGCCCCTGATACACTTGTGATCGACACCCGCAATGCATTCGAGGTGGCGATGGGCACCTTCCCCGGCGCGGTCGATCCCGGCATCAAGAATTTCGGGCAGTTCAAGGATTTCACCGCGCAGCAGCTCGACCCGGCGAAACACCAGAGGATCGCGATGTTCTGCACCGGCGGTATCCGCTGCGAAAAGGCCAGCGCCTGGCTGCTCGCGCGCGGCTTTGCCGAGGTCTATCATCTCAAGGGCGGCATCCTCAAATACCTCGAAAGCGTGCCGGAGGCAGAGAGCCGCTGGCGCGGCGAATGCTTCGTCTTTGACGACCGCGTCGCGCTCGGCCACGGCTTGCGGGAGCGCCGAATGGAACGTGATTCCGATGAATGACGCGAAGACGCTCGGCGACCGCATCGATGCGCTTGAAATCCGGCTGGCGTTTCAGGATGAAACCATCGAGACGCTGAACAAGACCATCACCGCGCAATGGCAGCAGATCGACGCCTTGACGCGGCAGGTCGCAGGCCTGAACGAACGGCTGCAGGAGGCGGAGAGCAACGCCCCCGGCGCGACCGACGAGCCGCCGCCGCATTATTAGAGCCATGGCCTCGGGGCGCAGGATCATCCAGAGCAACAAAAACGAACGGCCTCCTTGCGGAGGCCGTTCGCTTCGATTGAATCGATTCGATGAGTTCGATCAGTCGCGCTCGATGATGACCGTCTTGCGATCCCGGTCGTAGTCGCGGTCACTGCGGCCCTTCTTGATCACCACGGTCTCGTCGCGATCACGATAATTGCGCTCACGGATCACCTCACGCTCGCGGACGCGGTCGCCATGACCTGTTCCGACCGTCACGCCGACCCCATTCGGGCCGACGCCGACACCAACCTGGGCGCTGGCCGGCATGGCGAGACAAATCCCGGACGCCGCGAGTACCACTACTGCAAAACGATTGATCATTGCATGCTCCTCAATGTGTGAATTATTGAATGGCAATGCCGGCCGGAACGAATGGTTCCGGCGAAGATCGATCACCGCATGATGGCAAGCCAGATTGCGATGGCGATGCTGGCCGCAACGACGGCGCACCACGCCACACCCGCTTCGAACTCCCGCTGCGCGGTGAGTCGTTAGCGGCATGATTGAATTCATTTTCTGAAGCGACCGGTGGGCGCGCTGCAGGAATTGCGCCGGGCAAGATCAGCGGAACACCGACCGCACCTTGTCCCAGAGCGATTCGTTTTCCCGATCGCCATCCGGCTTCGACGGCGCCGGCTGGACCGCGCTGACGGGATCGGACGCCGGAAAGCTGCCGATCAGCCCGGCCTTGAGTTTGGTGTGCATTTCCCGGTCGGCCAAAGCGGCTTCGCGGGGATCGGCGGCGTGCTTGTCGTGTGGTGCGGGATTGAATTTCTCAGCCATATTGGGTCTCCTCGCGGGAATAACGCGCCGGCGATCCGCAGGTTCCCTGGGGATCGCGCGGAACGATGGCGGGCGTCGGGACGAGGAACCGCGGTTGATGCACATCAATGGCGGCTTGTTGGCCGTGCCATAGCGTTTTGAAATGGGCGGATATGGGGACAGGGCATGGATGGTCAAATGAACGGCGCGCAATCGCTGGTGAAAACCTTGGTCGATTGCGGTGTCGACGTCTGTTTCGCCAACCCCGGCACGTCGGAAATGCATTTCGTGGCCGCGCTCGATTTCGTCAAGGGACTGCGTCCGGTGCTGTGCCTGTTCGAAGGCGTCGCCACCGGGGCGGCCGACGGCTATGGCCGTATCGCCGGCAAACCTGCGGCCACCCTGATGCATCTCGGGCCGGGACTGGCCAATGGCCTTGCCAATCTGCATAACGCCCGCCGCGCCACGACGCCGGTCGTCAATATCGTCGGCGATCACGCGACCTATCACCTGCAATACGATGCGCCGCTGACTTCCGACATTGTGGGCTTTGCCCGCCCGGTCTCAAATTGGATCCACGAGTCCAAGAGCGCCAAAACCGTTGCCAGCGATACGGCGCGGGCGGTACAGGCCGCGCGCGCAGCGCCGGGCGGCGTCGCCACGCTGATCCTGCCCGCCGACACCGCCTGGAATCCGGCCGACCGCGCCGCGCCGCCATTGCCGGATATCGGGCCAGCCAGGGTCAGCGTCGATACCATCGAGGCGATCGCCAAGCTGCTGTCGAACGGCAAAAAGACCGCCATGCTGTTGCGCGGCAAGGGCCTGATCGGCGACGGGCTCGCGGCCGCCGGGCGGGTTCACGCCAAGACCGGCGTGCGGCTGATCTGCGACAATTTCGCGCCGCATTCCGAACCGGGCGCCGGCCGGGTGCCGGTCGAGCGGATTCCGTATTTCGGCGAGCAGATCACGGCGTTTCTCGCCGGCACCGAGCAAATCATCCTGGTCGGCAGCAAGCCGCCGGTGTCGTTCTTCGCCTATCCCGGCAAACCGAGCTGGTGCGTGCCCGAGGCTTGCGAGCTATTCCATCTCGCGCACCCGCATGAGGACGGCGCCACCGCTCTGCAAAATCTCGCCGACGCGCTCGGCGCGCCAGGCAAGCCTGCGCTCTACACCGAACTGAAACTGCCCGATCTGCCGAAAGGACGGCTCAACTCCTACAGCGCGGCGCAGGTCATCGCCCACCTGACGCCGGACCATGCGATCTACGCCGACGAGTCCAACACCGCGAGCCTGCCGCTGTTGATGGTGTTGGCACAGTCTCGCCCGCACACCCATTTGCCGCTCACCGGCGGTTCGATCGGGCTCGGCCTTCCGCTCGCGGTGGGCGCGGCACTGGCCGCACCCGATCGCAAGGTGGTCTGCCCGCACGGCGACGGCGGCGCCGCCTACACCATGCAGGCGCTATGGACCATGGCGCGTGAAAACCTCGACATCACCGTCGTGATCTACGCCAACCGGTCCTATGCGATCCTCAATTACGAACTGCAGCGCGTCGGCGCCGGGACGCCCGGCGCCAATGCGCTGTCGATGATGGACCTGCACAATCCGGAAATGAACTGGACCAAGATCGCCGATGGCCTCGGCGTCGAGGCCAGCCGCGCCACCACGGCGGAAGAGTTCGCCGCGCAATACGATTCGGCGATGAAGCACAGGGGACCGCGCCTGATCGAGGCGATGACCTGAGGGAGCCGGCCATGGCTGTGATTGATGCCCTCGCGGAAATCGTCGGCGAAGGGGGCGTGCTGGTGTTTTCAGTGCGCCAAATGCCCGCAATCATGCACATGACACGGGGGATTTTGCCGCATCTGAGCAATATTGCACAGACAGACCCAGCAACTTCGGCTCGACTATGCGGACGATGAGATTGCACCCTCATCGCTGATGTGAACGTGCGGTGCTCGAAACAGAAATTCCGACCCCAGCCCGTTTGGAATTTCCGTTTTTTGAGATACCGCTCGACCTTATCGCCAGGCCGGAGGACTGTGCGGACGGGTCTCGCTACAAGAACGATCGCCGCTCTCGTCACGGTGCCTCCGTGCTAGTCTAGCGCGCATCCTGCAGGATCATGTCGGACGCCTTCTCGGCGATCATGATAACGGGGGCGTTGGTATTGCCCGATACCAGGTCCGGCATGACGGAGGCATCGACGACGCGCAGGCCTTCGATCCCGCGAAGGCGAAGCCGCTGATCCACCACCGCGAGCGGATCGTTGCCCATCCGGCAGGTCGAGGTCGGATGATAGACCGTACTGCCGCGCTGCCGGCAAAAAGCCAGCAAGTCCTCATCGCTCGTCACCTTCGCACCCGGCTCGGCCTCCTCGATCACATAGGGCTTGAGCGCCGGCGCGGCCAGAATCTTGCGCAGGATCTTGAGGCCCTCGACATTGACGGTACGATCGGTTTCGGTCGCGAGGTAATTGATGCGGATTTCCGGTGCCGCCATCGGGTCGGCGCTTCTGATGCGAAGCGAGCCGCGGCTCTCCGGTCGCACCTGGCAGACCGACGCGCTGAAAGCGGAATACGGATGCAGCTTCTCGCCCATCTTGTCGGTCGAGAACGGCAGAAAGTGAATCTGGACGTCCGGCGACGCCAGCCGCGGATCGGTCTTGAAGAACGCGCCCGAGGTGCCCGCGGCGATGGTCAGTGGTCCCTTGCGGAACGCCGCATAGCGCGCGCCGGCCATGATGCGGCGCAGCGGATGATTGAGGATATCGTTGAGCGTGATCGGCTGGGCGCAGCGCATTACGATCCGGACCTGCATGTGATCCTGCAGGTCGTTGCCGACGCCGGGGGCGTCGAGCACGACGTCGATGCCGTGGCTCTTCAACAGCTCCGCCGGTCCGACGCCGGAGAGCTGCAGCAGTTGCGGCGAGTTATAGGCGCCGCTCGAGATCAGGATTTCCTTGCGCGCCCGCACGGTTCGCAGAGCTCCGTTTTGCCGGTATTCGACACCGGCGGCGCGCCGCCCGTCGAACAGGATGCGCTGCGCCAGCGCGGAAGTCTCGACATGCAGATTGCTGCGTCCCTTGGCGGGGCGCAGATACGCCATCGCCGTGCTCGCCCGCCGGCCGTTCCGCGTCGTGGTCTGAAACCAGCCGGCGCCTTCCTGCGTCGCACCGTTGAAGTCGGGATTGTCGGGTATGCCGGTCTCGACCGCCGCCTTGATGAATGCCCCCGACAGCGAATCGGCGTGCAGCATATCGGAGACCGCCAGCGGACCGCCGGCGCCGTGAAAATCATCGGCACCGCGCTGCTGGTCTTCCGCTTTCTTGAAATACGGCAGCACGTCGTCGAAACCCCAGCCGGTGTTGCCATGCTGGCGCCAGCGATCGTAATCCTCGTGCTGGCCGCGAACGTAGAGCAGGCCGTTGATCGAACTCGATCCGCCCAGCACCTTGCCGCGCGGCTGAAACACCTGGCGTCCGTTCAGCCCCGGCTCGGGCTCGGTCTGGTACATCCAGTTGACGGTCTTTTCCTTGAACAGCTTGCCGTAGCCGATTGGCACGTGGATCCACAGGTTGCTGTCCCTGGGACCCGCTTCGAGCAGCAGCACCGAATGCTTGCCGTCGGCGCTGAGCCGATTGGCCAGCACGCATCCGGCGGAGCCGGCGCCGACGATGACGTAGTCGTAGTCGGAAGTTTCGTTGGGCGACGTTGCGCCGTTCTTGCTCATGTGTTTCCCCCATGCCGGGCACGGCCGGCGCCGCACCTAACCAGATGACCTGAAGGGGTGGCAAGCGGGCCGGCTGGAATGCTGTGCCGCGCATGCCGCCCATGCAGGGGAAATTGGCGCCGGGATGGCGCTGCGAAGCAGCCAAATGAGCTGCAACTCAAAATATCGAAAACAACCCCATGCAAAGTAACCGGGGGTCGCCGGCATGGATGCTTGACCCCCGAAAACATTTTGACACGTCGGGCAAATCAGCGGCACTCCTTTATCATCGCGCCATGGTAATCCGTGGCCCATCGCAATAGTGGCTCCGTCGTCGCGGTGACCGGCGAAAATGTCACCCGGAATTGAAGTTGTACCGGCACGCCGCAGCGAATGATCGCTTGGGCATGGCCGAACCGCGCGCGCTTGCGCGCGCGCATCAGGCAGGGCTCGCCCGCCCCTTCCCCGCCCAGATCGAGGCGCTCAACCGCTACCGGAACCATGGCGGGCCTGCTATCACCGTGCAGGACGTGTAGGTTGCGGTTGGCGGCAAGGCCGTTGTTGGTAACGTCACGCAGCATGCCAACTTGATCGTCTCGGACAAGACGCGGCGACGGAAGCGCCGATGGTCGCGATGCCCGGCCTTTCCGAACACGCGCGCGAGACTGTGGACGCCAGGCGGAAAGCGCAGGTGAGCGACCACGCCCGCAATACCGGCCCGAATCCTTGGAGGTTTGCGGATGCCGGCCCCGGTGCGCGCCGCGCCACCAGCATGGGGCCGGCATCCGCAAACCTTCACAACAGCGGACGAACGCAAATCGGGCGTTATGCAATGTCGGCAGTGCCGTTGTGACTACAGTGCCAGATAGCGCTGGCGAATGTTGCCATTGGCTTTGAGTTCCCCGATCGTCGCCGTGTAGACGATCTGGCCTTTGTCGATGACGGTCGCGTGGCTCGCTAGTCCAAGGCAGAAATGCATGTTCTGCTCGGCGAGAAGCACCGTCGCCCCGGTACCGCGCAACTGCCGCAGCAATTCGCCGATCCGCTGCACGATGATCGGTGCGAGGCCTTCGCTGGGCTCGTCCAGCAACAGCAGCGCCGGGTTGCCCATCAGGGTGCGGGCGATCGCCAGCATCTGCTGTTCGCCGCCCGACAGCCGGCCGGCAATCCGGTAGCGCAGCGGCTCCAGCAACGGAAATATGTCGTAGATGCGCTTGATCGGCCATTCATCCTGGCCTTCGGGACCTTTCTTGTGTCCGATCACCAGATTGTCCTCAACGGTGTGCTCGGGGAAGATCTGGCGGTCTTCCGGCACGAAACCAAGGCCGGCGCGCGCGATGTGATGGGGCATCCAGCCGGTAACGTCGCAGCCCCGCAGCGTTACCTTCCCGCGCCGCGCTGGCGCCAGACCCATGATCGCCTTCATGGTGGTCGACTTGCCGGCGCCGTTGCGGCCGAGCAGCGCCATGGTCTCGCCGGGCCGCACCGAGAGGTCGACGCCGAACAGAATCTGACTGGTGCCGTAATAGACATCGAGGCCTTCGACCTGAACGACCGGCTCCATGCTCATGTGACCTCGGCGTAGTGTTCGGTGCCGAGATAGGCCTCGATCACAGCTTGATTTTGCCGGATCGCATCCGGGGTGCCGCTGGCCAGAACGCGGCCGTAGCACAGCACCACGATCTCCGGCGCGATCTTGAAGACGATGTCCATGTCGTGCTCAATGAAGACGACCGTGATCTTCTCGCGCTCCCAGAGCTCCCGGACCTTGTCGATCATCCGCCAGCGTTCTTCGGTGCCCATGCCGGCGGTGGGCTCGTCGAGCAACAGCAGCTGCGGATCGAGCACCAGCGCCAGTGCGATATCGAGCAGCTTCTGGTCGCCATGCGACAGTGTCGCCGCGGTGCGATTGCGCTTGCTGGCGAGACCCAGCAGTTCCATGGCATATTCGGCGCGATCACGGGTTTCAGTGAGCGGAAAGCGCCGGTGCAATATACCGGCGCGGCGCTGAACGGCCCCCACCGCCGCCAGCATCGTTTCATGCACGGTGAAGGAGGGGAAGATACTCGCAACCTGAAAGGCGCGGCCGATGCCATGACGCGCGATGTCGGGCGGCGACCGTCCGGCCATATCGACGCCGTCGAGCAGAATGCGGCCGGTGTCGGGCTTCAGCGCGCCCGTGATCAGATTGAAAAAGGTACTTTTGCCGGCCCCGTTGGGGCCTATCACCGCGGTCAGCGAACCATCCGCAAAATTCAACGTGATGTCGTCGGCCGCCTTGACGCCGCCGAACGATTTGCAGAGGTTCTGGACTTCGAGCATGGCTAGACGTTCGCCTCCCGCAGACCGCCATAGGTGCTCCACGAGGTACCGGCTAACCAGCCGCAATCGACTGGCACGTTGGCACCTGTCATCGCGGAGGCCGCGTCGGAGGCCAGAAATGCCACTACGCGGGCGATTTCGGCGGGATCCACCAGCCGACGCAGCGCGGCATTGGCCGTCAGTGCCGAGGCGTCGCGCTCGCCCCGATCAATGGCGCCCTTCAGCGCCGGTGTCAGCGTGTAGCCCGGCGATACCGCATTGACGCGTACCGCGGAGGGTCCCCATTCAGCAGCGAGGCATTCGGTAATGGCGATTACGGCCGCTTTGGCCGGCGCATAGGCGTGCAGCGGCATCGAGCGCATGCCGGCAATCGACGCAATGTTGACGATGCTGCCGCGCCGGCGCGCGATCATGCCTCGCGCAAAGGCGACACAAGCCACATAGGTGCCGCGCTGATCGACGCGGACGACGTCGTCCCAG
>JAYSPJ010000032.1:0-2037 GCA_043722155.1 Bradyrhizobium sp. | reverse complement strand
TGCCGCGACGTTGACGCCGTCACCGAGAATGTCGTCGCCCTCGATCAGGATGTCGCCGAGGTTGATCCCGATCCGAAACAGCATGCGCCGATCCTGTGGCACACCGACGTTACGCTCGGCCATGACCGCCTGTACTGCTACCGCGCATTCCACCTCATCGACGACCGAGGCAAACTCCAGCAACAAGCCATCACCCGTGGTCTTCACAATACGGCCGCCATGCCTGGCGATCAGCGCATCGGATATGACCCGGTGTTCACGCAGGGTTCGGGCGGTGTCTACCTCATCGATTCCCATGAGGCGCGAATAGCCAGCCACGTCGGCGGCCAATATTGCTGACAGCCGTCGTTCGACCCTTATCCGGTCTTGCCCCATACCCCGCGCGGCCCCTTCCAAGCTCTTTGGTACGACAAATCGGGTCGCCGCGCCAACATCAACACCTGACGCGCCTGAGCGTCGCGGAACGGGTTCATGTCGGCTTTGGTACTTTCGGACTAGCCGATGTTGCCCACGCATGTCCGTTCATTGACGTGAACCGGACTCGACCTTGAAGTCATTGCCACCAACCTGCAAGCAGGCCGTTGCGCACGGCCGGCTTGTCGTAGGCGCCATTGAGATGACTTGGTTATTTGCGCCGAGATCGTTCCTGATCCGGCCGGAATTTCTGACGGCGTAGGAAACATCAAAATCGATAAGCCATTGATTTATTGGTGGGCCTGCCTGGACTCGAACCAGGAACCAGACCGTTATGAGCGGCCGGCTCTAACCATTGAGCTACAGGCCCCGCCGGAGTGCCGCTGCGGGCGGCACGCAACGGTGCCGCCACCCCTTACATTGTGGCCGGCGATCCGGCAATGCCATGTTCCCGCAGCAGGAACTTTGGCGGGGCGCAAGGCGTTAAGAGCCGGATCGAACGAGCGGGGAGACGCGCAATGTTTCGCTGGGCTGTGATTTGTCTTGTGATCTCGCTGATCGCGGGCGGCTTCGGGCTGACCAACATTTCGGCCTTCGCCAAGCGGCTGTCGCTGATCTTCTTCGCGCTGTTTTTCCTCGGCTTCCTGGCGCTGGTCGGTTTTGCCTATCTGGTCACGGCGGCAGTCTCGCACAGCTAGTTTGTGCCGGCGCTGGTGGCGGTGAGCGTGTAGAATATTAGAAGCGTCATTCCGGGGCGCGCAAAGCGCGAACCCGGAATCTCGAGATTCCGGGTCTGGTCCTTCGGACCATCCCGGAATGACGGTCGACAATGTGGTGTGCAACGCTATCGTCTGACGACCGCTAGTCCACCGACACCCCCGCGAACTCGACCACCTTGCGCCACTTCTCGGTCTCGTCGGCGACCAGCTTGCCGAACTCGGCCGGCGTCATCGGCTTCGGGATGCCGCCGACGTCGGCGAGCCGCGCCACCAGCTTGGGATCCTTCAGCGCCACGCCGACCGCCTTGTTGAGAATCTCGATGATCTCGGGCGGCGTGCCCTTGGGCCCGGAGATGCCGTAGAACCCGACCGATTCAAATCCGGGCACGGTTTCGGCCACCGTCGGGATATCCGGCACGCTGGGCCAGCGTTGCGGCGAGGTGACGCCGAGCCCGCGCAGCGTGCCGCCGCGCACCTGTTCCAGCGCCGACGGCAGGTTGTCGAACAGCACCTGCACCTTGTTGGAAATCAGGTCGGGCATCGCCGCCGACGACCCCCGATACGGCACGTGGGTCATCTCGACCCTGGTCAGCGCCTTGAACAATTCCGCCGACATGTGCACCGAGGTGCCGTTGCCGGACGACGCATAGGAGACCTTGCCGGGATTGGCCTTGCAGTAGTCGATGAACTCCTGGACGGTTTTGACCGGCAGCCCCATCGGCACCACCATCATGTTGGTCAGCTGCATGATGCTGGCGACCGGCGCGGTGTCGCGGATGAAGTCGTAAGGCAGCTTCTTGTAGAGCGAGGTCGAGATCGCGTTGTTGGGCGCCACGAACAGCAGCGTATAGCCATCCGGCGCTGAGTTGATCGCCGCCGCCGCGGCGATATTGCCGCCGGAGCC
>JAYSPJ010000031.1:0-2454 GCA_043722155.1 Bradyrhizobium sp. | reverse complement strand
GTTACGCTCGGCCATGACCCCCTGTACTGCTACCGCGCATTCCACCGCATCGACGACTGAGGCAAACTCCAGCAACAAGCCATCACCCGTGGTCTTCACAATACGGCCGCCGTGCTTGGCGATCAGCGCATCGGATTTGGCCCGGTGTTCACGCAGGGTTCGGGCGGTGCCAACCTCATCAATCCCCATGAGGCGCGAATAGCCAGCCACGTCGGCGGCCAATATTGCTGACAACCGTCGTTCGACCCTTATCTGGTCTTGCTCCATACCCCGCGCGGCCCCTTCCAGGCTCTTTGGTACGACAAATCGGGTCGCAGCGCCAACAGCAACATCTAACGCGCCCGAGCGTCGCGGGACGGGCTCATGTCGGTTATCGGCACATTTCTGACATGGTACGATCTCTTGCCTCAGTCCGTTTTGCGCATCAAAGCGGACGTCCGCTAACGCATCTCGTTTATGAGTTCCCTTCCTCACCAAACTGCCTTATCGCAGTTGCCCATGGTGGATTTCGAAGGGCTAACTCATCGTGCAGGCGCTTCGTGCCCGCACTCCGGCTGCTTCGCCCCGGCTGCGACAAATCAACCCGTCGGGCAAAAATTCCCTTTCGCCGTCGGGCAAATCACTTTTAGGACTCACGCCATCCTGTTCCCGGGGAAGGGGCGTTGGCCATCGTCACCGAACGTTGGGATGGGATGCGGTGGACGCGGCGGTGTCGGGCGTGAAGCGTGTTCGCAGGGCGGTCTTCCGTGAGCGGACAGCGGCGCGCAGGACGAGCGATGCCGAAGCGTACGGCAAAGTCGTGTGGATCCGACGCCTCAGTGGTTGGCGTCAAGTCTTGCGGAGGCGCGAAGGCTCAACCGGGCCGGAGTGCCGGCTTCCGTGAGGCGACGGAGGCGAGAAGAGCCCGATACTCCGGGGTGAGCGCGATATAAGCCGTAAAGCCATTGCGCAGGGAATGTCGGATGTTCTCCGCTGCCCTGTATGCTCGTGTGCGTTTTTTACTCGTGCCATTTGCACACGAGACCGCGGGTGCAGCGCGCATCCGGCATTCCCTGCTCCCTCTTTCGAGGGACAACGACACGCAAACCTCGGGCAAGTCGTGCCGCGAGAACGCGGACGTATATCTGCTGTTTGAAATTCGAATCGGAATATAGATATCGTCGTCCCGGACAAGCGAGCGTAGCGAGCGCTGATCCGGGACCCATAGACCGCGGCGCTCGAAATCAGGCGTGCTGGCGGAAAGCTCTTTCTCTCAACAACTCGGGCCGATGATGATGGGGCGCGGCTCAAGGCCGGGACGACAGTGGAGAGGGTTGAAAAGACATTGGCCTACTGGCTACACTGGATGCCTCGCCATCATCCGTCGCTCCCGCACCTAGCGCACCATCGCCACGAAGCCACGTTCAGGAGTCTGGCAATGCGGGCCACAACGCCAGCACGATCGCGTCCAGCCCATCGGTCAGCGCCGCCGGTCCCGGCTGCAAAATCAGCGGCGACTTGATCTCGACGATGCGGTCGTTGGCAACCGCCGGAATCGTGCTCCAGCCCGGCCGCTGCCTGATCCTGTCGGCAACGACCTTCTTGCCGCACCACGAGGCGAGAATGACGTCGGGCGCGGCGGCGCGCACGACATCGGGCGAGATGATGCGGCCCCTGGCGGCCTGCTGAAACCTCAAGTGAGGCAGCACGTCTTCGCCGCCGGCGATCTCGATCAGTTCCGAAACCCAGCCGATGCCGCTGATCAGGGGATCGTCCCATTCCTCGAAATAGACTTTTGGTTTCGGCGAGGGCCGGGGCGTGGCCGCGATGTTGGCCAGACGCTGCTCGTAGAAGGCGGCGAGCTGATCGGCCCGCCCGGCCGCACCGACCAGCGCGCCCAACGTGCGGATCATCGCCAGGATGCCGGCGATATCGCGCTGGTTGAAGACATGGATGGCGACGCCTGATCGCACCAGGTCGGCCACGATGTCGGCCTGCAGATCGGAGAAGGCGAGCACGAGATCCGGCTCGAGCGCCTGAATTTTCGGGATGTCCGCCGAGATGAAGGCCGATACCCGCGGTTTTTCGCGCCTGACCCGCGGCGGCCGCACCGCGTAGCCGGAGACGCCGACGATACGGTCCTCCTCGCCGAGCAGATACAGCGTCTCCACGGTCTCTTCGGTGAGACAGACGATCCGGCGGGGAGGGTACTGGCGCATGGAGGGGGATATGCCGAATTACCGGCGCGTTGTCACGGATGCCATGACCCGTGAGGTCATTGCCGGGCTTGACCCGGCCCACGCATCGTCCGACGAACCGCCATTCCGGGGCGTGCGAAGCGCGAACCCGGAATCTCGAGATTCCGGGTCTGGTCCTTTGGACCATCCCGGAATGACAGAATCTGATTTGGCTTGTCGCTTCGCAGGAGACCTTCAATGGACGATCAACAACGCCGCGATGCCGGCAACGCCGCGC
>JAYSPJ010000030.1:0-7022 GCA_043722155.1 Bradyrhizobium sp. | reverse complement strand
TCCAGCGCCTCTATACCAATGGTTGGCCGGTTCCTCGGGAAGGAAGAAAAACCGGCGCCCATAGCGCATTGAGAATTCTGCAAGCGCAGACGTAACATGAGAATTATCGCCCAGCACGATCGCACGGGGGGTGAGTTTGCTTTTGACCAACTCGTATTCGGCCTGTTCGTAGGTGGCACTATGGTCGCTGTCATTGATAAACAGGTCAATCCTGTCCAGCGTTTCAAGAGATTTGAGAGAATCGCCGTACAGAATCTTGCCGAATTTTGCGTATTCGCCCTTGAGAAAATAGCCCGCGAGCGAGTTGATGTCCGTTCCGAAGTACTTTCCTGCGTGGCCTTCTGCAGCGTTGCGTTTGAGTGCTGCACATAGCACGACTGCGCCCATGCCCTGATCAACACCGGTTTCCACCACAACTTCAGGTTTGGCGGCTCGCACGATCGCATACCATACCATTCTTCTGCCGACGTACGGTTCCAGGTCCGTGCGATACCGATCCGGATGTGTCGGCATGAGGCCAGCTATGTGACTCCTGAACTCCGCGTCCTCCTGAATTTCGCCCAGGTATTTTTCGATGACACCGGGGCTCTGGTTCAAGATATTCGATAAGCTCGCAATGAAGTTTATCTGGCAGCGCGGTGTCAAAGCGTAGGTAAAATTGCTGTCTTCGCGGGACTTGAAAAGCCACGTAATCCACGTGCGAACCGTCGGCCAAATATAGTTCGACCACGTGGAAATCGCTCGGTTAGGGAAGTTCAAAATCGGAAATATCCGATAACCGGTCAGCCGCCTCTTTACGTCACGAAGGGTATCGCGAACAGACATGGGAATTTCCGCAACTGTGCTTTGATAGCTTTGCATGGCCAGTGTAGCAAGTTCGACTCTCAATATCGACACTGCCGACGGGGCTTGTTAATTCTATTGTTTGTTGATCTATACGTCCGCAGAGTCAAGTTTCGTGCAGAAAACTGGTGACTGATGTTACCTCCATTTTGGGACTATCGACGCGAGTATGACGAGTTGCGGGACGAGGTTCTCGCCGCAGTCGATCGGGTTTTTAAATCCGGTCAGCTCATTCTTGGGCCGGAGGGCATCGCCTTCGAACGTGCGATGGCGGCCTATGTCGGGGTGAGCGGCGGCGTCGGGGTCAACAGCGGAACGGACGCGATTTATATCGCGCTGGCAGCGGCAGGGGTTACCGCGGGCGACGAGGTGATCACGGTGCCGAACACCGCTGTGCCCACCGTATCCGCCATTCAGATTCTCGGCGCGCGTCCGGTCTTCGTCGATATCAGGGACGACGATTTCCTGATGGATGTTGGTCAAGTCGAGGCGGTGATCACGCCGCGCACCAGGGCAATCGTTCCGGTCCACCTGTATGGCCAGTGCGTCGACCTCGATCCGCTGATGGAGATCGCGAAGCGGCACGGGCTCAAGGTTGTCGAGGATTGCGCCCAGTCGCAGGGTGCACTTTACAGGAACCGCCGATGCGGAAGCACCGGAGTCGCATCGACGTTTTCGTTCTATCCGACCAAGCTGCTTGGCGGATATGGCGATGGCGGCATGGTGCTGAGTGACGACGATACGGTCGTGCGTCTCGCCCGCTCATTACGTTTCTATGGCATGGAAGAAACCTATTACGCCGAGAGACACGGCTACAATTCGCGGCTCGACGAGGTTCACGCGGCCATTCTTGCGCTGAAGCTTCCCAGAATCGACGGCTGGATCGGCCGCCGTCGTGACATTGCCGGCCAATACAGGCGGGGATTCGAGGGCAGCGGCCTGCGGATGCCGACGGAAAACGCCTATGGCCGGCACGTGTATCATCTCTTCGTGGTGGAAACTCCCGGTGATCGCGACGCGACTTTGCAGCGCATCGAAGCGCGCGGTCTCAAATGTGGCGTTCAGTACAGGTGGCCGATCCACCTGATGAGGGGTTATGAAGATCTGGGCTATCGGGCGGGGCAATTCCCGGTCGCGGAGAAAAAAGCCCAGCGGATTTTTTCGCTGCCGATCTATCCGCATTTGAAGGACGAGGAAGTGGATGAGGTCATCGCTGTCGTGAGGGCGGCGATCTGATGGCCGATCAGGGAAATATCGGCTGGCTGCGCGAGCGCTTGCAGGCGTCGCTTGCGCTGGAGTCCAGGGATCCGGCGGTACTGCTCGCCTGGCTCGAGGCGCGACGGAAGGACGTCCCGTTCTCGGCCCATTTGATTCCGCTGCGGGATGTCGCCAACTGGCACCAGGCCGACAACGGCAATATCTGCAACACGACCGGCCAGTTCTTTCGTATCGAGGGCGTCAGGGTAAGAAGCGCGCCCGGCTTGAGAGAAATATCCGGCTGGGACCAACCGATCCTGACGCAGTCGGAAGGGGGAGTTCTGGCATTGCTTTGCCGCGAGACGCCAGCCGCTGGCGTCGAGTTCCTGCTTCAGGCCAAGGCCGATCCGGGCAATATCGGCTATCTGCAGTTTTGTCCGACGATCCAGAGCACCTGGGAAAACATTCGCGGCCTGAAAGGCGCCAAGCGCGCCCCATTCGCAGAGTGTCTCGATGTGTCCGACAATATCCGCGTGATCTACAAGTCGAAACACAATGAGGAGGGAAGCCGGTTCTGGCAGAAATCCAACGAAAACATGATTCTGTTCGTCGAGGACGCGGGCCGGCTGACGATCAACGAGGCGAGTTATCGTTGGGCAAGCTTGTCTCAAATCAAGGCGATGACGTTGCTGGACAACGTCGTCGGACCTTATGTGCGGACAGTGATTGCTCCGCTCTGATCGACATGGTCCGCCCGCTTTGGTCAGAGAGCGAAGAGATAGGTCACTGTGCTCGAACGATGCCCGGTTACCGCGGAAACGTCGTAGGGAATGCCGACCCATTCGCGCTCGAGGCTCAACCCCGCCGCCCGGCAAAGCGACATCAGTTCCTGCTTGCCGAAAACCACCTCGACGACCGGTGCGCCGTAAGCGTATTTTCTCAGGTAAGTGGTCCGATGATCGTTGAACACCGGCACGCTGTGGAAAACGCAGTAACGCGCCGCCACGCGCGCAGCTTCCCGGATAGCCGCCTGATAGTCGATGATGTGCATCAGCGAGACGCCATTGAAGACGATGTCGAATGCCCCATCGGCGCAGGGCAGCCTGGTCGCGTCGGCAACTTCGAACGATGTCGAGGGGTAGCGGGCGCGAGCGCGCTCAATCATGGCAGCCGAATAGTCGACGCCGGTGTAATCGACGCCGCCCGGTAGCAGGGTCGAGAACACCTCGGAATAATAGCCGCTGCCGCAGCCGACATCGAGCAGCCGCGGATGCGGGATGCCGGTCGCAGCAATCGCTTCCGACGCGACCCTCAGGTCGAGCCGCGGTTCGCCGCGCTTCATCGCGGCGATCAGGCCTTGATAGGCACGCTCCTGCCGGGCGACCGTGCGCGCGGCCAGCCATCCGCCTGACGATGTTGCGGCACTTTTCGCCTCCTCCACGCCGTCCAGCACCCGATAGTCGGTAGAGAACAGGATTTGACGCCGCAGGATCGGTGTCGACTTGATGACGCTGCCGGCAATCTTTCTGACGATACGGGGAAGCTTCATTACGGCGCCCGCGCTCGTTCGGCGAATCCGAGAATCTGCTGGGTACGATGACGGTAAGTATGCTGCGCCATCGTCCGCGCCTGGCCGGCGCGCGCGATATCAGCGCGGCCCTGCTCATTGCGCAGCGCGCGGTCGATGCCGGCAAGGCAGTCGTCGATTCCGCGCCACACCGCGACCTCGCGATCCGGCTCAAACAGGCTGCCGAGGTTGTCCTTGAAATCGGTGAGCAGGAAGGCGCCGACGCCGGTGGCTTCGAACAACCGCATGTTGCCGGCTTCCCGGCCGGTAAAGTCGATATGCGAATTGAGCGTGACGCGAGAGCGCCTCAGGACCTGGTACATGTCGGCACCCCAGACTTCGCCCTGAAAGCAGCGATGCAGCGGCGAGGCGTCGGCAAGTGCCTGCGGGCGGCTGCCAAACAGCTTGAGATCGTATCGTCCCGCGACGGCCTCCAGCAACGCGATGCGCAGCCGGTGATCCGCCGATACGGTGCCGACGAAGGAAACGTCGATATCCGCCGCGGGCGCTGCCGGCAAAGCGTCGAGGATGGCGGGTTCGAAGGCGAGATGATTCACTTCGGCGCGAACCCCAAGGCTTCGAAAGTAATTCACGTTAGCGGCCATCTGCGACATCATCAGATCGTAGACGCTCCAGTCCTCGCCGCGGGATGGCTCGATGCCGATCTGGCCGATCAGGATCGGGCGGCCGATGCCCTTGATGCGTCGCACGAGGCCGGCGTTCACATGGAAAGTGTCCTGGTTGACGATCAGGTCCGGCCGGAACTCCTCGATCTGGGCGAGCAGGATATTCTCGGCCTCGCGGTCCAGCATCGGGCTCAGCCCGACCTTTCGGGCCAGGGGCCGCAGCAGCGGCTTGAAGGGCGTGACGGCGCGCTGCAGCCATCCGGGAAGCGCCCGCGGCGCGGCTGCGCCTGGCGGCTGCGCCATTTCCACCGACATGCCATGCTCGCGCGCCCAGGCCGACTGCAGCCACGGATTGTTGACGTGAACCTCCGCCGCGGGGTGACCTGACGCGCTGAAATTCCTTGAATAGAAGTCGGCGACGCCGAACAGGCTGGCATTTCGCGCCGCCATCTGCGCGGTATAGGAAGCGTTTTCAAGCCCGGGTTGGCCGTGATAGAGCCAAGCCAGAAAGCGCGGATAGTCCGCGTTGAGGACGAGGATGCGCATGACTGTCTAGACCGCGATCCTGAAGCTGTAATTCTTGTCGATCCAAGCCTTGTAGGCGCCGCTGGTCACCTCGCGCCACCAGTCTTCATGGTCGAGATACCATTTGACGGTCTGGCCGAGGCCATCATCGAAATCGACGCTGCATCGGTTGCCGAGTTCGCCGGCCAGTTTCGCGGCGTCAATGGCATAGCGGTGGTCGTGGCCGGGCCGGTCCGTCACAAAGCTGATCAACGAGCGGCAGGAATTCCCCGATGCCGCGGGACATGACGGAAATCGCGACGCCAGATTGGCATCGGCGGCGAAGGCGCGGTCGAGCGTGTCGCAGATCAGACCGACGACGTCCCTGTTGTTGCGCTCGTTGCCGCCGCCGACATTATAGGTTTCCCCGACCCGGCCTCGCTCGATGACGGCCAACAGCGCCGCGCAATGATCGGATACGTGCAGCCAGTCGCGGACGTTGGAGCCGTCGCCGTAGATCGGTAGCGACTTGCCCCCCAGCGCATGAATGATCATCAGCGGAATCAGCTTTTCCGGATGCTGATAGGAGCCGTAATTGTTCGAGCAGTTGGTGATCAGCGCCGGCAGGCGATAGGTCTCGACATAGGCGCGCACCAGGTGGTCGCTTGCCGCCTTGCTGGCAGCGTAAGGCGAATTGGGACGGTATGGCGACGATTCCGAAAACGCCGGGTCGGTCAATTGCAGCGAGCCATAGACCTCGTCGGTCGATACATGGAGAAAGCGGCTGTGGTCGAGCGTTCCGGCAGAACGCCATGCGTAGAGCGCGGCCCTGAGCAGCGTGAAGGTTCCAAGCACGTTGGTTTGCAGGAATGCTTCGGGATCGGCGATGGAACGGTCGACATGCGACTCCGCGGCAAGATGGGCGACGCGGCTGAATTTGTGTTCATCGAACAGCCGCCGCATCAGCGCCGCATCCTTGATGTCGCCCTTGACGAACAGGATGCCTCGATCGGCGATCAGCGGTTCGAGACTTCGGAGATTGGCGGCGTAGGTCATCGCGTCGACGACGACCAGCCGGTCGGCCGGCCGCGCGGCGCGCCATGCGTGGACCAGGTTCTGGCCGATGAAGCCCGCACCGCCGGTGATCAAAACGCTTTGTATCCGGGTCTCTGGGTTGTCCTGCACGGGAGGGTGGTTCCTTGAAGGGCTAAAGTGCCGCCGGTTCCCTTGAAATCAACGGCATCGGCTGGGCAAAACGTGCCGTTTACCGCAGGAAGCGAAGTCTGTTATATTCGGTGCTTCGCTCGTCGTCATCCACTGTTATTTCCTGCCGAACATCGTCGCTTGTCTGGTAAACATTGGACCTCGCGCGAGTCGACCGCGGCGAGAACATGGTATCAAACGGTATCGCTGGCAGCGGCTGGTTCCGTACTCGGCTGGCAAACCCGGGCATCACCGTCGCGGACTGACCTGAATACTGGATCGATCGTACCGCAGGTTGGGATCAGATATCATGTCTTTGCCCGTAGGCAAGCCTGTTTCCGCGATGCCCGCAGTCCAGTCGCGCGGCCTTAGGCAGGTGATGTTCGGTGCAGCGTTTGCCATTTTGATGGCGCCGAATTCCGTCCTGGCTCTGGGTTTTGGTCTGGCAGGAAGTTCGGGAAACAGTCTGGTTACCGGTGCCGTCTTGACGCTCACCACGATAGCGGTGGGCATGCTGTGCTTCCGGCGTGACATCGTCTTGCTGCCCGCCGATTATCTGTTCCTAGCGCTCATGCTCTGCATCGTGTCGTCGTCCGTGATCAACGGCTGGACTACGAACGCAAGAGAGTACCAGTTGCTCGTGCTCTCGCTCGCCGCCTATCCAGCATGCCGCTTTATATCTCGCGCAAATATGCTTGCGGGCCGTTCCCCGTTCATCTGGGTGACCGGCACGGTCGCGCTGCTCGGCAGCTTGGCGACGGGAACCGCGCTCTGGCAGCAGTGGAATGGCGCGCAATTCAAGCCGTTCGTATTTGGGTTTGACGCGGCAGGAACCTATTTTCTGGGGTCTCTTGGCTTTTTCGTCATCGCGCTGGTAACCACCGGCGGGCTGACGATGCGACGAACCTTTGTCCTGTCCTCACTGATTTTCCTGCCCGTGTTTATCTTTACGGCGTCTCTGGTGCGCTTCACCTTCATCGCTCTCGCCGGCGCCTTGTGTATGGTAGCCATTTTGAGCGAGGCCAAGCAGCGCAAACACGTCGTCGCCATTGCGGTCGTGATCCTCTTTGCAATCGCCGCCG
>JAYSPJ010000029.1:0-2695 GCA_043722155.1 Bradyrhizobium sp. | reverse complement strand
TACTGGTGCATCGGCGGCACCACGATCCGGTTCTTCAACTCGACGCCGCGGATGGTCAGCGGCGAAAACAGCAGCGTTTCGGACATGGATGGGTTTCCTCGTTTGATATTCGTTGCCGGCTACACCCTCGCGCGTAATCGCCTGCGCCGCGGTCGCAGCGGCGGGTAACGCAGCCCAGGGCGCCTTTGCCCTACCTCTTCACCGTCCCTCGCAGCAGCTTGATGCCCTCCGCGAGCGCGCCTTGCATCAGCAGCGTGTCGACGCCATAGGCGATCATGCGAAAGCCCTTGGCACGGAAGTCGCGCGCCCACTTCTCGTCGCCGGCAAGAAAGCCGGGAGTCTTGCCGTGTTTCTTGCAGGCTTCGACCAGATAATCGACAGCCGCATGGAATTTCGGATTATCGAACTGCGCCGGGATACCCATGAAGTTCGTCAGGTCGAAGTGGCCGAGCCAGACCACGTCGACGCCGTCGACGGCCGCGATCGCATCGACGTTCTCGATGCCCTTCGCGGTCTCGACCAGCACGATCACCATCGTGCGCGCGTTTGCCTGGTCGATCTTGTCGGTCACGGCGCCATCCGAATAGTCATCGTGCGCCGCGACATTGAACGCGGCGCCGCGACGCCCTGCCGGCGGATACTTCGTGCAGTCGACGATCGCCTTTGCCTGCTCAGGTGTTTCGACCATAGGCACCATGATGCCCATCGCACCAATGTCGAGCGCGCGCGCGATGTGGTGATAATCGTCCGAGGGAACGCGCACCAGAGGCACGAGATCGAGCCCACGGCAGAATGCGAACTGTGCCTTCATCGTCTCGAAGCCGACGCCCGAGTGCTCCATGTCATAGAGAATGAATTCTGCGCCGGCCTCGCGGCAGATCGCGGGATAGCCGGGCGTGAAGAACTCGAACGTCATCGTGCCGAACGCACAGCCGCCGGCCGCGAGCCGCGGCTTCAATGGATTTGGACGCAACGGATTTCCCCCGGATACTTCTGTTCACGCGAACATTTGCTAGCAGGCGTCGAGCTTGTTGCAGAAGGCGGCAACGAAACTGGGCACCATGCAACTGTACCGCAAGGACGCCGTTCCGATCAATCGCCAATAGCCGCTGATGCGCGCAGTGAACATCGAAAGCGGCTCCCCTTGAATGCCCCGGCCTGACATGATTACCTGTGTCGAGCCCGGGTCATCGGCAACCGCCCGGTCAGCTGCGCGCAGCCAAGCGTTGTCTCGCTCCCTCAGCGGAGATGAGACATGGTCGGCAGCTCGATCAGAACCCCACCGGATATCCTCTGCCTGTACGCCGCCCGCGCGCTGCGCGGTTTCGGCGACGGCTTCGCCATCATTATCCTGCCGGTCTACCTCTCGGCCGTGGGCTTCAGCCCGCAAGCGATCGGTATCGTCGCCAGCGCCTCGCTGCTGGGAACCGCAACCCTTACCCTGCTCACCGGCTTCATCGCGCCCCGCTTCGAGCTGAGAAGCCTGTTTCTCGCCGGCGCCGGACTGATCGTGTTCACCGGCCTGGTATTTCCGGCGGCCGAGACGTTCGCCCTGGTCCTGCTCATCGCCTTCATCGGCAGCATCAATCCATCCGGCGGCGATTCCGGCATGCTGGTTCCGCTCGAACATGCGCTGTTGACCAGGGAGACCGCCGCCCGCGACCGCACCGCGATCTTTGCCCGCTACAGCCTGATCGGCGCACTGACCGCGGCGGTCGGATCACTGGCGGCGGCATTGCCGGAGCACCTCGCCTCCCTGGGCTGGTCGCGGCTGACCGCCATCAAGTCGATGTTTTGGCTGTATGCCGCGCTGGGCCTGCTGGCGGCGCTGCTGTACCGGCGCCTGCCGCACGACCACAGCCACGCGGCCAGCACGCCGAAGACCGCCCTCGGGCCATCGAAAGGCATCGTCTACAAGCTCGCGGCGCTGTTCAGCATGGACGCCTTCGCCGGCGGTTTTGTCGTGCAGTCGCTGCTGGCGTTGTGGCTGTTTCAGCGCTTCAACCTGTCGCTGGAAGCAGCCAGCGTCTACTTCTTCGCCTCCAGCCTGCTCGGCGCGATGTCGTTTCCGGTGGCGGCCTGGCTCGCCGGGCGCATCGGCCTGATCAACACCATGGTGTACACGCACATCCCCTCCAGCCTCTGCTTGATCACGGCGGCGTTTTCGTCCGACCTCACCGTGGTGCTGACGCTGCTGCTGGTGCGCTCGGCGCTGTCGCAGATGGACGTGCCGACGCGCTCATCCTACGTGATGGCCGTGGTGACGCCGGCCGAGCGTACCGCGGCCGCCAGCGTCACCGCGGTGCCGCGCAGCCTCGCCTCCTCGATCAGTCCGGCCATTGCCGGCTTCATGCTGGCCGGGCCGTTTTCGGGCCTGCCGCTGGTGGTATGCGGATGCCTGAAGATCGGCTACGACCTGGCGCTGCTGCGGATGTTCCGCCATACCAAGCCGCCGGAAGAGGCTTGAAGCATTGCTGCGCCGCTTCGCGCCATCCGGGCTGAGCATTCTCCGGATTCGATTTTCAAACAGCCAAACCGATTTCAGAAACGGGTTCGCGCTCGCGGCGCGATATGCCCGGGAACCAGCGCCCTGTCGGCGATTGGGCCTTGCGGACTCCGATCGGGCATCGCACCATGTCCGCTTTGTTTCGCGAGCGCAGGAAAACCTGACCGACCCATAATTCCGCATGACACC
>JAYSPJ010000028.1:0-2884 GCA_043722155.1 Bradyrhizobium sp. | reverse complement strand
CTGGATTTTTCCTCGCTCGGGAGCTTGCAGGTCTCGTTGGCGCTGACGCCGACCCATGACGCGCTGACGAGGGCGCCGATCGCCGAGGATCTGCGCGTGCTGGATCATGCCGCGCGCGACGCCGATGTGCGGGAGATGGCGCAGGGCGCCGCCGCCGTCGAACGGCTGTGGGACGCCTGCCAGATTCCGGATTACCGCAAGATCGCGCCGGCCGCCCATGCGGAACTGGTGACGACCCTGTTCGGCTTCCTCATGAAGAAGGGCCGGATCCCGGACGCCTGGTTCGCCGCCCAGGTCGAGCAGGCCGACCGCACCACCGGCGATATCGACACATTATCGGGCCGGATCGCGCAGATCCGGACCTGGACCTTCGTCGCCAACCGCCCGGATTGGCTGGCCGATCCCGACCATTGGCAGGGAATCGCGCGCGAAGTCGAAAATAAACTGTCCGATGCCCTGCATGAACGGCTCACGGAGCGTTTCGTTGATCGCCGTACCAGTGTATTGATGCGCCGCCTGCGGGAGAACAGCGTTTTGAATACTGAAATCGGCAAGACCGGCGAAGTGATCGTAGAAGGCCATGTGATCGGCCGGCTCGACGGATTTACATTCGCGCCCGACGCCGCGGAAGCGGGCTCCGACGCCAAGGCCCTGCAGGCCACCGCGCTGAAGGCGCTGGCCGGCGAGATCGACGCGCGTGCCGAGAAGCTCGCCGCGGCACCGGACGAACAATTCGTGCTGACCTCGGATGGCACCATCCGCTGGACCGGCGACGCGGTGGCGCGGCTGGTCGCGGCCGACGACGCGCTGCATCCGCGATTGCGCATCATTTCCGACGAGCGCCTGGCCGGCGCGCCGCGCGAGGCGGTGCAGACCCGACTCGACCTGTGGCTGAAGACGCATATCGAAAAGCTGCTGGGACCGCTGTTCGACCTCCACAAGGCCGAGGACATCACCGGCATCGCGCGCGGCATCGCGTTTCAACTGATCGAGGCGCTCGGCGTGCTGGAGCGGCAGAAGATCGCCGCCGAGATGAAGGATCTCGACCAGCCGTCGCGCGCCACTTTACGCAAATACGGCGTGCGCTTCGGCGCCTATCACATCTACCTGCCGGCGCTGCTGAAGCCCGCGGCGCGCGCGCTGGCGTCGCTGCTGTGGGCCGAAAAGCAAAGCAATGTCGACATGTCGGCGCTGTCGGGCGCGCAGCATCTCGCGGGCAGCGGCCGCACCTCGTTCCCGGTCGACAAGTCGCTCGACCGCGACGCCTATCGCGTGCTCGGCTACCGCCAATGCGGCGAACGCGCGGTGCGGGTCGATATTCTCGAGCGTCTCGCCGATCTGATTCGCCCGGCGCTGTCATGGCGCGAAGCTTCGCCCGGCGGCAAGCCGGCCGGCGCGTTCGATGGCCGCGGTTTTGTGGTGACGCAGGCGATGACGTCGCTGACCGGGTCCGCCGGCGAGGACTTTGCCTCGATCCTGCGCGCGCTCGGCTATCGGATGGAGCGCAAGGCGCCGCTGCCGCCGAAGCCGGTGGTGGTCGAAACGCCCGTCGCCGAGCAGGCGGCGGCGGAAGCCGCATCGGAAACAACTCCCGAAGCAGCGGCGGAGAGCGCGGCTGTTGTCGCCGCCGACGCCGGTGCTGCCGAGCCCGAGGTTGTGGCGGAGAGCACCGAAACGGCTCAGGCTGGCGGCGATGTCGCGCCGGCCGCCGAAGCGGCTGCGCCAGTCACGGCCGAGGCCGCGCAGCCGGAACCAGCGGCGGTGGTGGTGGAAACTGTCGAAGCCCCCGCGGCGGAAGCTGTTGAAGCGGCTGCGGCAGAGGCGCCGCAGCAACATGTTGCCGTCGAAAGCGCCACCGAGGCCGTTGCCGCCGGCGACGCCGTAGCGGCGGACACTGCGCCCGAAGCGGTCGCAGCACCTGAAATGGTCGAGGTCTGGCGGCCCGGCGGCCGCTCGGAAGAGCGCCGGCCGCGTCACGATCGCAACCGTCCGCGCCAACACGATCGTCCGGCGCAAGGAGCCGAGCCTGCGGCCGCCGTGCCGGGGGAAGCCGGCGAAGCTGCCAAAGGCGAGCGGCATCGCCGCGGCCGGCGCGACCGCAACCAGGATTTCCGCAAGCCTCGCACCGATGCGCCGCCGGCTGAAGGTGTAACGGCGGCAGTGGCATCCCCGGATGGCGTGCCGGCGAGCCCGCCGCGCGAGGACCGGGGCGGCCGGCCGCCGCGCGAGCGTTTTGCCGGCAAGGGCAGGGATAACGACAGGTCGCAAGGCAAGCCCCAGGATAAATCGCAGGATAGACCGCAGGGTAAGCCGCAAGGCAAATTCGGCGGCGGACGCGAGCAGGGCGGCCGTGACAAGGGCGGCCGTGACAAGGGTGGCTTCGGCGGCAAGGGCGGCCGCGACAGCGGGCCGTCGCACCGCCAGTGGGCCACCAGTGCCGCCCCGCGCGAGCGCGACCGTCCGGTCGATCCGAACTCGCCGTTCGCCAAGCTGGCGGCGCTGAAAGAACAACTTGCGGCCAACCGCAAGGACTAACCTCTTTTGTTTTCCGATGGTGTTGCTTGGAGCGCCAGCGTCTCGACAAATGGCTGTGGCACGCGCGGGTGGTGAAGGCCCGCAGCAGCGCCGCTGCATTGGTCGAGGCCGGCCATGTCCGCATCAACGGCATCCGCGAGAAGGCGCCCGGGCATGACGTCAAGGCCGGCGACGTGCTGACCATCGGGCTCGACAACACGGTGCGCCTCCTGAGAGTGGTCGCGTTTGCCGAGCGCCGCGGCGACGCCACCGCGAGCTATCGCCAAATTTTGGTGACGGCCGGGCCGGTCAGGCGGCGGCGGTTATGGGCTGACGGTCAGCCGGTTTGGCGATGACCTCGATCCCGTTG
>JAYSPJ010000027.1:0-3520 GCA_043722155.1 Bradyrhizobium sp. | reverse complement strand
CGTCGATTTGCCATGGTCGATATGCGCAACAATGGCGAAGTTGCGGATGTTGGAAATAGGGATGGATGTCATGGGCGCGGGATAGCATTGGCACCCCGCTGCGGCAACCATAATGCGGCTTTTTGGCGGGCTTCTTCACGCCAAGCTGATTCCACTCGGGGCCAAAACGCGGTACGCACAGGGCCATGTCGACTGCATCATTTTTACCCGCGGCGTCGCGCGCGCGCCGCTGGCCAAGGCTCCGGCGCGGGGCGGCGTGGCTGGCGGCGACCGCCAGCGATCCGAAGGCCGGCCTTTGGCTGGTGATCGGCTTTGCCGCCGCCCATGCGGTGCTCTGGACCCTGATCCTGGTCAATCTCAAGGCGGCGCAGGACGTCCATATGGACGTCGCGGAAGCCTTTGCCTGGGGCCAGAAGTTCCAGTTCGGCTATGGCAAGCATCCGCCGCTCTCGGGATGGGTCGCCGGTCTCTGGTTCAGCGTGTTTCCCGTCGCCAACTGGGCGACCTACGCGCTGGCGATGGCGATGCTCGGCTGCGGGCTGGTGATCTCTTGGCTGATCGCCCTGCGGGTGGTGGATCGCCGCCGCGCCTTCTTCGTCGTGGTGATGCTGGCGCTCTATCCGATCTTCAACTTCAAGGGTTTCAAATACAATCCGGACCTGCTGCAACTGGTGACCCTGCCGCTGCTGGTGCTGGCCTATCTGCATGCGTTCGAGAAGCGCAGCGTGCGTGCCGGACTGTGGCTCGGGCTCGCCGGCGCGCTGGCGCTGATGACGAAATACTGGGTGCTGACCATGATCGGCGCGATCGGGCTGGCGGCGTTGCTGCATCCGGATCGTCTGCTGTTGCTGCGCTCGCCGGCGCCATGGGTCGCGATTGTCACGCTGGCGGCCCTGATGTCGCCGCATCTCGCGTGGCTGCGGGAGGTGGACTTCGTGCCGCTGACCTATGCCGGCGATGTCTATACGCACTTGACCCGCGTCCAGAACCTGCAGCTTGTCCTGGGTTATGTCGGCCACAATCTGGCGCTGCTCGCGCTGCCGATAGCGCTGGCGGCGCTGGCGCTGGCCTGGGGGATCCTGACGCGGCAGCCGTCGGCGCTGGTCTCGCGCACCTGGTCGCGCGGCCCCAATCCGGGTGTGAATTGGCCGCAGGCGCTCAATGTCTGGATCATCCAGGCGGTGGTCGCGATCGGCCCGGTGCTCGGCGCGCTGGCCTTTACGATCTATATGAAGACCGATTGGGGAATCTCGCTGTTCTTTTTGACGCCGCTGGCACTGGTCGCGATTCCGGCGCTGCGCCTTCGAAGGATCGCGCTGTTTCATTTGACCGCGATCTGGCTCGCGATCACGCTCACGGTGCTGGCCGCGTCGCCTTACATCGCCGCACGTGAGATGGCGGTGAATCCGAACGGCGCCGCGACCTACGGCGCGCGCTCCGAACTCGCCCGTGAACTCACGCTGGCCTGGCGCACGCGGTTTCATTCGCGCTGGGCGGTGGTCGCCGGCACCACCGAAATGGGCCAGCCGCTGGCATTCTACAGTCCGGACCATCCGGCGCCGTTCACGCCGGGCGAACTCTGGTCCTCCGGGCTGACGTCGCTGGAAGAAGCCAGACGCCTCGGCTTCATCGGCGTCTGCGATACCACCGACGGGCGGCTGCCGATCTGCGAGGCATGGATGGCGGCGAATGCCGCCAATGCCGAGCGCCTCACCATCACCACGCAGCGCTTCTTCAAGGGCCATCCCGGACCGGCGATCACCTGGAAGGTCTTCATCGCGCCGCCGGCGAAGTAAGCGTGTCCGTCATTCCGGGATGGTCCGCAGGACCAGACCGCAGGTGCGCAATTGCGCACCGGGGAATCTCGAGATTCCGGGTTCGATGCTTCGCATCGCCCCGGAATGACGCCGCAATGCTCACACGCCTTCTTCGTTGAACTTGCTGGCGACCAGTTCGGTGATCGCATCGAGCGCGGCCTGCGCCTCGGGGCCGATCGCCGAGACGACGATGGATGTGCCCGGTCCGGCCGACAACATCATCAGCCCCATGATCGAGGTGCCGCCGACGGTCTCGTTGCCTTTGGTGACCCAGACCTCGGCGTTGAAGCGCTCGACCATCTGGACGAATTTTGCGGAGGCGCGCGCGTGCAGGCCGCGCTTGTTGATGATGGGAAGTTCGCGGGACACCGCACCGGAAGGGACGCTCGGCCCGGCATCGTCCTGGGGTGCCGCGCCGTCGTCGCTCATTTGCCGGCGAGAACCCGGCTGGCGATGGTCACATATTTGCGGCCGGCTTCCTGGGCCATGGCGATGGCGTCGGGGAGCGACCGCTCCTCGCGAACCTTGGCAAGCTTGACCAGCATGGGAAGATTGATTCCCGCGAGCACTTCCACCTTGGGGCGGCTCATGCAGGAAATCGCGAGGTTGGAAGGCGTGCCGCCGAACATGTCGGTGAGGATAGCAACGCCGTCGCCACTGTCGACGCGATTGACCGCTTCGATAATGTCACTTCGACATAAATCTGAATCGTCCTCGGCACCGATGGTGACGGCTTCGATTTGTTTTTGCGGGCCCATGACATGTTCGAGCGCCGCCTTGAACTCGTCGGCAAGGCGCCCATGGGTCACAAGTACTAGACCAATCATCGGAAACTCCTCGCGGGTGCTTTTTGGTGCACCGCACGAACGCGCCACTTTGACCATCCAGAGCCCCCGCGCAAGAGGGGATCTTCGCGATTCTCCCGGAATTTAGGGGCAGGAATGGGAGCCGGCGCCGGTCTATTCGGTCGCGAGTGTGGAACTGATATGGTTACCAATTCCCTTCGGGCAATCGCCTGAAGGGGGTGAGGAAGATGAAATCGCGGTCATGGTCAGTGCAGCGATGACGAGTGGGAGCGGCGCCATGCCCATTCCTGCGGGAATTCTCGGTAATTCAATACCCCCAATGTGGGTCCTGAGCGCTTCCGGTGGCGGCAGCCGTTCCGCATCGCCGGCGGCCAGATCGACCACCAGGCCGACAATGGCCTCGGCTGCGAAGTCGCAGCGGAAGATCCCGAGCCCGCGAATTTCGATCAGGCCGGCCAGTTCGCGCGCCGGCCGCACCCGCAATTGCCCGCCGCTTTCTTCCAGATGCACGCGATCGTCGCCGACCAGCACGGCAACAGGGATTTGTCCGGCGCGTCCGGCAAGGATCAGATCGAACGCCAGTCGCGACTTGCCGGTGCCGGAGGGCCCGCGGATCAGCACCGCCCGATCGCCCACCAGCACGGCTGAGGCATGCACGCTGGCGGCCCCCGCGCTCCTCATGGCGCGGGCAGCCGGACCACGAAGCGGGCGCCGGCGATGGTCGGCTCGCCCTCGGCGTTGACGGGACCCGCGCGATTTTCCGCCCAGATGCGCCCGCCATGGGCCTCGATGATCTGCTTGGAGATCGACAGCCCCAGTCCGGAATTCTGGCCAAAACCCTGGTGCGGCCGGTCGGTGTAAAAACGCTCGAAGATCCGCTCCAGCGCGTCCTCGCGA
>JAYSPJ010000026.1:0-2442 GCA_043722155.1 Bradyrhizobium sp. | reverse complement strand
GCACGCTGATCAACATGATCGACGGCTGCGCGATTTCGCTGCCCTGCCATCGCGAAGGCGAGGTGCCGGTCGGGCTGATGCTGGCGGCATCGGGCGGAGCGGACCGCCGCATCTTCGAACTGGCCGCTGGAATGGAGGACGCCGTCCGTGTTTGATCTTGCGTTCACAGTCGACGCGAAGGGCACGACAACACCGCTGACGCTGCCGATCAATCAGGCCGTCATCGCCGGCTGGACCGGACGCGATCCGGTGGCGCGCGACAAGCACATCGCCGAGCTGGAAGCCATCGGCATCGCGCGGCCGGCCTCGACGCCGATCTATTACCGCGTTTCCGCGCGGCGGTTGACGACCACGGACAGCATCGAAGTCTGCGGCCCGGATTCCAGCGGCGAGGTCGAGTTCGTGCTGATCGGCTGGCAGGGCCGCATCTTCGTCGGCCTCGGCTCCGACCACACCGACCGCAAGGTAGAGGCCTACAGCGTCACTGTGTCGAAGCAGATGTGCGACAAGGTCATGGCGCCGGCGTTGTGGGAGCTCGAAGATGTCATCGGCCACTGGGACCAGATGACCCTGCGCGCGTGGGCGTGGATCGATGGTGTGCGCGTGCTGTACCAGGAAGGCACGCTCGATCACATGCTCCCGGTCGAGGAATTGATCCTGCGCGGCTTCGGCGACAAGGGATTGCCCGACGGCTGCGCCATGTTCGGCGGCACCTTTGCCGCCAAGGGCGGCATCCGCCCGGCCGATCGCTTTGAGTATGAACTCGAGGATCCCGTGCTCAAGCGCCGCATTCGCCACGCCTACGATGTGACCGTACTGCCGGTGCTGGGCTAACCTGTCATTGCGAGAAGCGTAGCGACGAAGCAATCCAGCTTCGGTTCCGCGGGTTCCAAAGTTGGATTGCTTCGCTTCGCTCGCAATGACATTGAGATATCGGAAATCGGGTGGTGGGAACCGGTGGCGTCTGCGAAACTACCGTCCATGAAATCAAACCTCAAAGAAATCCTCCGACCACCTTCCGACATCGCCGCCCGCGTCGAAGCCATCGACTGGACGCAGGCAATGCGCGATCTCGACGCCCAGGGCTGCGCGGTCCTCAAGGGCCTGCTCTCGCCGGAGCAATGCCGCGAACTCGCGGGCCTCTATCCGGATGACAGGAATTTCCGCAGCCGGGTGGTGATGGGACGTCACGGCTTCGGGCGCGGCGAATACAAGTATTTTTCCTATCCACTGCCGGAATTGATCGCGGGGCTGCGCCCGACGCTCTATGCGCAACTCCGCGGCGTCGCCAACCGCTGGAACGAGGCGATGGGGATCGATATCCGCTATCCCCATGATCACGACGCCTTCCTCAGGCGATGCCATGCCGCCGGCCAGACCCGGCCGACGCCGCTGCTGCTGCAATATGGCGCCGGCGACTACAACTGCCTGCATCAGGATCTCTATGGCGAACACGTGTTCCCGCTGCAGGTCGCGATCCTGTTGTCGGACCCCGGCCGCGACTTCACCGGTGGCGAGTTCGTGCTGACCGAACAGCGGCCGCGCATGCAGTCGCGACCCGAAGTGGTGCCGCTGGCGCAAGGCGATGCGGTGGCGTTTGCTGTGCATGTCAGGCCGGTGCAGGGGACGCGCGGCTTCTATCGCGTTAATCTGCGCCATGGCGTCAGCCGGATACGCTCCGGCCGCCGTCATACCGCTGGCGTGATCTTTCACGATGCGAAGTGAGTGCGACTTCATTGACGGCCGATCTGTTTGAAAGCGCCCTTGATCCCCGTCCCTCGCGCGAAGCGATGGCCGACGGCGCCGTGCTGCTGCGCGGGTTCGCCAGGCCGGTCGAGGCCGGGCTGCTCGCCGGCATCGGCGAGATCGTGGCGCGGGCGCCGTTTCGCCACATGGTGACACCGGGCGGCCATCAGATGTCGGTGGCGATGACCAATTGCGGCGGTGCCGGATGGGTCACCGACCGCAGCGGCTATCGCTACGACGGTGTCGATCCGGAATCCCGCCAGGCGTGGCCGGCGATGCCGCCATCGTTTCGCGCGCTGGCCGGGCAGGCGGCGGCCGCGGCGGGTTTTGACGGATTTGCGCCGGATGCGTGCCTGATCAATCGTTACCAGCCCGGGGCGCGCATGTCGCTGCATCAGGACAAGGACGAGGACGATTTCAGCGCGCCGATCGTCTCGGTCTCGCTGGGCCTGCCGGCGATCTTCCTGTTCGGCGGGTTGCAGCGCAGCGACAAGCCCCGCCGGTTTCGGTTGCAGCACGGCGACATCGTGGTGTGGGGCGGGCCAGCGCGGCTGGCCTTTCACGGCATAGCGCCGCTCGCCGACGGCGAGCACGCCCTGATGGGCCGGCAGCGCATCAATTTGACCTTCCGCAAGGCGCGGTGAATCGTCCAGTCTTGCGTGACGTTTCAACGAGTCGTGGGGGGGCGCCCACGGG
>JAYSPJ010000025.1:0-5246 GCA_043722155.1 Bradyrhizobium sp. | reverse complement strand
CCGCCGCGCAATGACGCAAAGCCGATATCGCCCGGCCGGCGCGCGCCGGTGACGCCGTCGCGGCCGCGCGCCGAGTGGGTGTGGAGATCGACGCCGCGGCCCGCGGCGGCCGCCTCGCCGAGCATCAAGGCGGTGCCCGACGGCGCGTCGATCTTGGCCCGGTGATGCATTTCCAGGATTTCGATGTCGAAGCTCTCATCCAGCGATTGCGCCACCCGCTTGACCAGCGCCGCCAGCAGGTTGACGCCGAGGCTCATATTGCCGGATTTCACCACAATGGCGCGCCCCGTGACGCTCTTGATCACGGCGTCGTCGGAGGATGACAGTCCGGTGGTGCCGATGACATGGACCAGACCGCGTTCGGCCGCGATCGCCACATTGGCGATGGTGGCGGCCGGCACGGTGAAATCCACAATGCCGTCGGCGTTGGCCGACAGCGACCACAGGTCGCCCGAGAGTTTGACGCCATTTTCGGGCAGGCCCGCGAGCACGCCGGCATCCTTGCCCAAGAGCTCGGAACCCGGCGCTTCCAGTGCGCCGGTGACGACGACCCCTGATGTTTCCGAGATGACGCGCGTCAGCGCCCGGCCCATCCGGCCGCCGGCCCCCGCAACGATCAAACGCATGTCGGCCATGGCGCTACCTCTCCACGCCCTATACCGGGCGCAGGCTTTCCGGGCAACCGATCAGGCTCGAGGGATCAGGGCTGCGGGCCGTCATAGCCTTCGATGACGATCAGTTCGGCGATCGAATGCGGCTGCCGCAACTTGATGTTTTGCTGGTATTCCGGCGAGCGATAACAGGCCAGCGCGGTCTCGTAGTCGGCAAATTCGATCACGACGTTTCGCGAGCGGCTTTCACCCTCCACTGCCGTGAACTTGCCGCCACGCACGACATATCGCCCACCGAATGTCTTGAAGATGGCCGGGTTGGCCGCCGCGTAGGCCTTGTAGCCTTCGTCATTGTGAACGTCGACGCGCCCGATCCAGTAACCCTTTGCCATTTGCGGTTCTCTCCCTTGTTGATTGTTCAGCCCAGCGCCTGCTCGATCTCGGCCTGGATGGCCTCGGCCGCTTCCCTGGGATCGGCGGCTTCCAGTATGGGCCGTCCGACCACCAGATAATCCGCGCCGGCGGCAATGGCACGTGCCGGTGTCATGATGCGCTTCTGGTCGCCGGCCGCAGCACCCGCGGGCCGGATGCCCGGGGTTACCAGGTTCAGCTGATGACCCACGACCTTGCGCAAGTGGGCCGCCTCTTCCGGCGAGCAGACGAGACCATCGACGCCGAGCACCTGGGCCTGCTGGGCCCGGGCTTCGACCAGATCGGACACGCCGAGCCGATAACCGGCAGCGTGAAGATCGCCGTCGTCATAGGAGGTCAGCACGGTGACCGCGAGGATTTTCAAGTTGGAGCCGCTGCGCGCCTCGACCGCGGCCTTCATGGTCTGCGGATAGGCGTGCACGGTGAGGAACGTCGCGCCCAGTTTGGCGATGCTCTCGACGCCGCGCGCCACCGTATTGCCGATGTCGTGCAGCTTGAGATCGATGAAGACCTTCTTGCCCTGGTCCGCGAGCTGGCGGACCAGCGGCAGCCCCCCGGAATAGGCGAGCTGATAGCCGATCTTGTAAAACGTCACACTGTCGCCGAGCCGGGCAATCATCGCTTCCGCCACGGCTACGCCGGGCAGATCGAGCGCCACAATCAGGCGGTCGCGGGGAGCGATCTCGGAAACTTGCATGTCACCTCACATCATGCGCTGGGAAATGTCGATCAGCTGCCGCGCCAGCGCGTTCAGCGCCTCGCTATCGGCCGGATGCTTCAGCCTGTCCATATCATCATAGGCGTCGGCGGCGAACGACAGCGCGAGCTGGTTCGGAATGACCGGCGCATGGCAGGCGGTCAGGATCAGCCGCAGCGCCGCCAGGCACCGCGTTCCGCCGAGCCGGCTTTCGGAGGCGGCGGCGATCGCAAACGCCCGCTCGCGGAACACCTGGCCGCGGGTTTCGTGACTGTCCTGCACCCGGCTCACCCAGTCGATGGCATTCTTGAGCAGCGGGGGCACCGACGAATTGTATTCCGGCGAAACGATCAGAACGCCGTGATGCGCACCGATCATGCGCTTCAGGTTGACCGCGTGTTTCGGCACACCGGATTTGCTCTGCAGGTCGCCATCGTAGATCGGCAGCGGGAAATCGGCGAGCGATATGCGGGTGACTTCGGCGCCGGCCAGCGCGAATTCAAGGGCCGCCACCGCCGCCAGCTTCGCATTGTGCGAGCCGGTGCGCAGTGAACCGGGGATCACGAGGATTTTCAGCGCGGCCATGAACCAATCGCAAAAAGGGGCGAACCGGCGTGAGGCGCCGGCAAAGGATCAGCCCTTGCGATACACCCAGACGCGGGCTGGCGGAAGATTCATCCAGATGCGCTCGGAGGCTTCTGTGGAAACGCCCGGCAGCGATTTCGGAATCGGCGGCGCCACCGAGTAGGTGAACTGCACAAAAGGCGCGCCCGGAGCCAGCGCCGCGAAGGCATCGCGGATCAGTTTCAGGCGCGTCAGCATCGGTTTTGTCACCAGCGGCAGGCCGGACACCACGGCGGATGCCGGTGCGCTCAGCACCTCCCCCAGCGAGTCGCGCAGCGCATAGGCGTCGCCCTGCACGACCTTGGCCTGCGGATAGCGGTCGCGCAGCAGCGCGCAGAAGCCCGGATTGTATTCGACCAGCACGAGGCGCTTCTGGTCGACGCCATGCTCGATCAGCGCGTTGGTGATCGCCCCGGTCCCCGGCCCCAATTCGACCACCGGCGCCGATGAATCGACATCGACATACTGCGCCATGGTGCGGGCGAGAATTTTGCCCGAAGGCATCACCGCGCCCATGCGCAGCGGCTTCTCGATCCATGAACGGAGGAAGCGAACCTCATCGTCAAGACGAAGGGGCTTCTTCAACGCACGCACAGACGATTGCAAAGGCATGTCGCTACCGGACGGGACCGCATTTTCGGCGGCGGTGTCAGAAAACAGTCCTGAAGACGTATAGGTAGCGGCCGATATGGTCAAGCCGAAGAGTCGTTACGGGTTGGCGCGATTGCCGAAGAAGTCCTTGACCTTAGTGAAGAAACCCGCCGCTTCCGGCTGGGTTGCACCGGAAGACAGTTTTTCGAATTCGGCCAGCAGCTCCTGCTGCTTCTTGGTGAGATTCTGGGGCGTTTCGACCACAACCTGGACATACATGTCGCCCGTCTGGCGCGAACGCAGCACCGGCATGCCTTTTGATGCAATGCGAAAGCGTCGGCCGGACTGCGTTCCGGAGGGCACTTTCACCTTGGTCTTGCCCTTGTCGATGGTCGGCACCTCGAATTCACCTCCCAGAGCCGCGGCCACCATCGAGATCGGCACGCGGCAGTGCAGGTCCGCGCCATCGCGCTGAAAGAATTCATGGGTGGCGAGCGACAGGAAAATATAGAGATCGCCCGGCGGCCCGCCGCGGACGCCGGCCTCGCCTTCGCCGGCCAGCCGGATGCGGGTGCCGTCCTCGACGCCTTGCGGAATATTGACCGACAGATTTCGATCGCGCGTCACCCGGCCCGAACCGGTGCAGGAGGGACAGGGATCCTCGATCATCTGGCCGCGGCCCTGACAGCCGGGACAGGTTCGCTCCAGCGTGAAGAAGCCCTGCGCCTGCCGCACCCGCCCCGCCCCGCCGCACGTCGAGCAGGTCTTCGGCTTGGTGCCGGCCTTGGCGCCGACGCCCGAACAGGCTTCGCAGGTCACCGAGACCGGAATCTCGATCTGGGCGGTCTTGCCGAGGAAGGCCTCCTCCAGCGTGATTTCCATGTTGTAGCGCAGGTCCTGGCCGCGCTCGCGCCCGCCGCGCCCGCGCTGCCCGGCCATGCCGAACAGGTCTTCGAAAATGTCGGAGAAGGACGAGGCAAAGCCGGCGCCGAAGCCGGGGCCGCCGCCCTGGCCCTGCTCGAACGCCGCATGGCCGAAGCGGTCATAGGCGGCGCGCTTGTCGCCGTCCTTCAGGACTTCGTAGGCTTCGTTGATTTCCTTGAAGCGGACTTCGCTCGAGGCATCGCCCGGATTCTTGTCCGGATGCCATTTCATCGCGAGCTTGCGGAATGCCGCCTTGAGCTTGGACTCGTCCGCGCTCCGCTCGACTTCAAGGGTTTCGTAGTAGCAACGCTTGGTCGTCGACATCCGTCAAATCCGCCCGAAGTTCATTCTCGTTCCGAAGCAATGCACCGACGAGGATGCAGCCTCCGGCTTGACGAAAAATGACCCCCATCCTTGAAGACGCAACCCGCGTGCTCTTCAGAATGGGGGTCATGGTACCAGCCGCTTAAGCAGACTTCTTGTTGTTCTTGTCGTCGTCGACCTCGGTGAACTCCGCGTCGACCACGTCGTCCTTGGCAGCATCCTTGGCCGCATCGCTTTCGGCCTGCTGCTTGTACATGGCCTCGCCGAGCTTCATCGAAGCCTGCGCCAGCGTGTTGGTCTTGGCCTTGATGGCCTCGGCATCGTCGCCCTTCAGCGCTTCCTTCAGATCGCTGACAGCGTCCTCGATGGCGCGACGCTCGCTCTCCTCGACCTTCGATCCATGTTCGGCCAGCGCCTTCTCGGTGGAGTGCACCAGCGCGTCGGCATGGTTCTTGGCGTCGACCGCCTCGCGGCGCTTCTTGTCCTCGGCCGCATTGGCCTCGGCGTCCTTGACCATCTTCTGGATGTCGGCATCGGACAGGCCGCCGGATGCCTGAATCCGGATCTGCTGTTCCTTGCTGGTTGCCTTGTCCTTGGCCGAGACGTTGACGATGCCGTTGGCGTCGATGTCGAAGGTGACTTCGATCTGCGGCACGCCGCGCGGCGCCGGGGGAATGCCGGCAAGGTCGAAATTGCCGAGCAGCTTGTTGTTGGCCGCCATCTCGCGCTCTCCCTGGAACACCCGGATGGTCACAGCCGACTGCGAATCTTCCGCAGTCGAGAAGGTCTGGCTCTTCTTGGTCGGGATGGTGGTGTTGCGATCGATCAGGCGGGTGAACACGCCACCCAGTGTCTCGATGCCCAGCGACAGCGGCGTCACGTCGAGCAGCAGCACGTCCTTGACGTCGCCCTGCAGCACGCCCGCCTGGATCGCCGCGCCCATTGCGACGACTTCATCGGGGTTGACGCCGGTGTGCGGCTCCTTGCCGAAGAATTCCTTCACGACTTCGCGAACGCGCGGCATGCGCGTCATGCCGCCGACC
>JAYSPJ010000024.1:0-14812 GCA_043722155.1 Bradyrhizobium sp. | reverse complement strand
GCCATTGTGCGGATTCGCGAACTCGGCGGATTGCGCCGGGAACTGGCGGAGACCAACCTGCGCTATAAGGCGCTGTCCGAGGAAACCGAGATGCTGCGCGGTTTCGCCGCCGCGGCGCCCTGGCCGATCTGGGCCAAAGGCGCCAAGGGCGGTCTCAGCTACGCCAATGCCGCCTATGCGCGGGCGACCGAGGCCAACAGCGTCGCGGATGCGATCGATCGCGACCTCGAACTGCTGGACAGCGGCGACCGCGGCGACATGGACCGGGCTCTGAAGGACGGAGCGGCCTTCGCCGCGCGGCTGCCGATCGTGGTCGGCGGCGAACGGCGCATCTACGATGTGCGCGCGATGAATGTCGGCGCCGGCAGCGCCGGCATTGCCATCGACGCCTCCGAAGCCGCCGCGCTACGCGCGGCGCTGGAGCGGATGGCGGAAGCGCATCGCCGCACCCTCGATCAATTGTCGTCCGGCGTCGCGGTGTTCGACGGCCAGCGGCGGCTCGCCTTCTACAACGATTCCTATCGCCGGCTGTGGGACCTGGACCGCGCCTTCCTCGACGGCAATCCCGACGATTCCAGCGTGCTCGACCGGCTGCGCGCCGCGCGCAAGGTCCCGGAACAGCCGGATTTCCGGGCCTGGAAGGCCAGGCTGCACGAGGCCTATCGCGCGGTGGAGCCCGAGAAGGACACCTGGTATCTGCCCGACGGCCGCGCGGTCAGTGTCGTCACCACGCCGAATCCGGAAGGCGGCGTCACCTATCTGTTCGACGACGTTACCGAAAGCCTCGATCTGGCGCGGCGGTTCGACGGCCTGATCCGGGTCCAGCGCGAAACGCTCGACAATCTCGCCGAAGCGGTCGCGGTGTTCGGCAGCAACGGCCGCGCCCAGTTGTTCAATCCGGCCTTCGCCAGGATGTGGAAGCTGTCATCCGAGGCGCTGCGCGAACAGCCGCATATCGAGACCGTCGAAGCCTGGTGCAAGCCGCTGTTCGACGACGAAACCGCCTGGCGAACCATTCGCGAGGCCATCACCGCGATCGAGAACCGGGTCGAGGCGCCGCTGAAGCTGGAGCGCAACGACGGCAGCGTGCTGGACTGCATGACCATGCCGCTGTCCGACGGCGCCACCATGCTGACCTTCCAGGACATCACCGACACCGAGAACGTCGAGCGCGCGCTGCGCGAGCGCAACGAGGCGTTGGAGACCGCCGACCAGATGAAGGTCGATTTCGTCCATCACGTGTCCTACGAACTGCGCTCGCCGCTGACCACCATCATCGGTTTCGCGCACTTCCTCGCCGACCCCGTTACCGGCCCGCTGATGCCGAAGCAGGCCGAGTACCTCGGCTACATCACCGCCTCGACCAACGCGCTGCTCGCCATCATCAACAACATCCTCGATCTCGCCACCATCGACGCCGGCGCGATGTCGCTCAATCTCGGCTCCATCGATATCCGCAAGACCATCGAGGCCGCCGCCGAAGGCATCCAGGACCGTCTCGCCACCGACCGCATCGAACTCAAGGTCGACGTCGATGCCAATATCGGCAGCTTCACCGGCGACGAACGCCGCGTGGTGCAGGTGTTGTATAATCTGCTGGCCAACGCCGTCGGGTTCTCGCCGCAGGACGCGACGGTTGGCCTGAGCGCCCGGCGAACCGAACACAGCGTGGTCTTCACCGTGACCGATTCCGGCCCGGGCATTCCGTCCGACGTCAAGGACAAGGTATTCGACTGGTTCGAGAGTCATTCCAACGGGTCGCGGCATCGCGGCGCCGGCCTCGGCCTGTCGCTGGTGCGCTCCTTTGTCGAGCTGCACGGCGGCAAGGTGAGCGTCGATTCGATCGTCGGCAAGGGCACGACCGTCACGTGCGATTTTCCGATCGATCAGGCCGCGCATCGTCACGCCGCGGAATGACCGCTCCCGCCACATTCTCGCTGGCGCTGTCGAACGAGACCGCGACGGCGCATCTGATGGCCGACCTCGCTTTGCTGATCGGCCCCGGCGACGTTATCACCCTGTCGGGCGATCTTGGCGCCGGCAAGACCGCAGCGGCGCGCGCCATGATCCGCTATCTCGCCGACGACGACGCGCTGGAGGTGCCAAGCCCGACCTTCACGCTGGCGCAAAGCTACGACCTGCCGCCGTTTCCGCTGATCCATGCCGATCTTTACCGCGTCAACGACCCCACCGAGCTGGAGGAGATCGGGCTGTCGCCATTGCCCGAGGGCACGGTGGTGCTGATCGAATGGCCGGAACGCGCCGCCGGCGCGCTTCCGGAAGACCGCATCGACATCGCGCTCAGCCATCGCCCGGCGCTGGGCTCGGCGGCTCGTGCCGCCGAGATCACCGGCTATGGCAAATCTGCCGCGCAAGTCGAAAGATTAAAGGCGCTGCGGCGGTTTCTCGACAGCGCCGGCTACCTCGAGGCAAAACGCCGCCGCATGGCCGGCGATGCCTCGATGCGTTCCTATGCGCGACTGATCCGCGACGACGGCGTCGTGATCCTGATGAACTCGCCGCGGCGGCCCGATGGGCCTGCGATCCATAACGGAAAATCCTATAGCGCCGCGGCGCATCTGGCCGAGGACGTCAAGCCGTTCGTCGCCATCGCCAATGGCCTGCGCGAGCGCGGCTTCTCGGCGCCGTCGATCCCACACGCCGATCTCGACGCCGGATTCCTGATCACCGAGGATTTCGGCACGGCGGGATTCATCGAGGGCGATCCACCCGCCCCCATCGTGGAGCGTTATGAGGCCGCGACCGACATGCTGGCGGCGCTGCATCGCGAGCCCTTGCCGGAAAAGCTGCCGCTGGCGCCACAGCGTACTTACGCCATTCCCTTCTTCGACACCGATGCGCTGCTGGTCGAGATCGGATTGATGCTCGACTGGTATTTGCCGGATCGCGGCGCCGAGCCGAGCAACGATCTGCGCGCCGAGTTCATGGCGATGTGGCGCGATCTGCTGAGCAAGCCCGCGGCGGCGCCCAGAACCTGGGTGATGCGCGATTTTCACTCGCCCAATCTGATCTGGCTCGGCGAGCGCCAGGGCATCGCGCGGGTCGGCATCATCGACTTCCAGGATGCCGTGCTGGGACCGGCCAGCTACGATCTGGTGTCGCTGCTGCAGGATGCGCGGATCGACGTCCCCGAGCCGCTCGAGCTGGCGCTGCTCACGCGCTACATCAAGGCGCGGCGCGCGGCCGACGAGAGCTTCGATCCGGCCCAGTTCGCCGAGCTCTACGCCATCATGTCGGCGCAGCGGAACACGCGGCTGCTCGGCACCTTTGCCCGGCTCAACCGGCGCGACGGCAAGCCGCAATATTTGCGCCACCAGCCCCGGATCTGGACCTATCTCACCCGTTCGCTGGCGCACCCGGTGCTGGCGCCGCTTCGGCAGTGGTATTCAGTCAACGTGCCGCCGCCGGCCCCGTAAATTTACGGGTTGTTAGCCAGCCCCGCCTAGTCTGCGGGTAGATCGCTACCCTTGATTGCACGGGTGCGGCGGCTGTTGGCAGGAGAAAATCAATGGCGATGGAGCGGCGCAAGGGCGAGCGCGTGACCTTCGAACGCGGCATTCCCGCGCACATGATGGGCATCGACGGCACCTGGCGGCGCGAATGCTCGATGGAAGACATTTCGGAAACCGGCGCCAAGCTCACGGTTGAGGGCTCGGTCGAGGGGTTGCATCTCAAGGAATTCTTCCTGCTGCTGTCGTCCACCGGTCTGGCCTACCGCCGCTGCGAGCTCTCCTGGGTCAATGGCGACCAGATCGGCGTCAACTTCCTGAAACAGGGCGACAAGCGGAAAAAGGCCGGCAAGCGCGCGCAAGCCGACGCCTGAGCGAGTTGCCGCCGTCGTACTGCCGTCATGCCGGACGACTATGGCGTCATCATCCATGCGGCCAGCGAATCGCCGTGATATGATTGGCAGGACTCACCACAACTGTTCGAGAAGCTTCCAAAAATGTCCGTCAAGCCCACCAAAGCCATGGTCCTCGCCGCCGGTCTCGGCGTGCGTATGCGTCCCCTGACCGACACGATGCCAAAGCCGCTGGTGCGGGTCGCAGGCAGCGCGTTGCTCGATCATGTGCTCGACAAGCTCGGCGAAGCCGGCGTCACCGAGGCCGTCGTCAACGTGCACTATCTGCCCGACCAGATCATCGATCACACCAAAGGGCGGACCCGGCCCCGCGTGATCATTTCGGATGAGCGTGACCAGGTGCTCGGCACCGGCGGCGGCGTCGTCAAGGCGCTGCCCCTGCTCGGCAACGCCCCGTTCTACCATGTCAACGCCGACACCTTGTGGATCGATGGCGTACGGTCGAACCTGGCGCGGCTGGCGGAAGCCTTCGACCCCGCGCGGATGGATATCCTGCTGTTGATGGCGCCGACGGCGAGCAGCATCGGCTATGGCGGCCGCGGCGACTACGCCATGCTGCCGGACGGCGCGCTGCGCAAGCGCCGGGAACACCAGGTGGTTCCGTTCGTCTATGCGGGTGCTGCGATCATGTCGCCGACGCTGTTCGCCGACGCGCCGAAGAGCGAATTTTCGCTGACCCGGATGTTCGACCGCGCCAACGAGCAGGAGCGGCTGTTCGGGCTGCGGCTGGACGGCGTGTGGATGCATGTCGGAACCCCCGACGCGGTACAAGCGGCGGAACGCGCCTTTCTCGCCAGCGTCGCGTAGTCCGTCGTCATTCCGGGATGGTCCGAAGGACCAGACCCGGAATCTGGAGATTCCGGGTTCAATTCTTCGCATCGCCCCGGAATGACGGCTTGCACACCGACTCCCTCCCACCTTCCGCCCATGCCATGATGCAGCCTGATCCCGAATCAGGCAGCCCATGCGCGTTTTCAGCGTCCCAGTATCCGCGCCGTTCCTGCGCACCGTTATCGCCGCTTTGGTCGATGGCAGACTGGTCGATGGCTTCGAGGCCCGCACCGATCCGGCCAGGCTGGCGCAGGCGACGCTCTATCTGCCGACCCTGCGCGCCGGACGCATGGCGCGGGAAATCTTTCTCGACGAGCTGAAAACCGACGCAGTGGTGTTGCCGCGCATCGTGGCCCTCGGCGACATCGACGAGGACGAGCTGGCGTTCGCACAGGCCACCTCGCCCGGATCGGCCGCGCTGGAAATTCCCCCCGCCATGGACGGACTGCAGCGCCGGCTGCTGCTGGCGCAACTGATCGCCGCATGGGCGAAGCAGATCAGGCCGGCCGATGCGGCGCAGGCGCCGCTGGTGACCGGCGGGCCGGCCTCGACACTGGCGCTGGCCGACGATCTGGCGCGGCTGATGGACGACATGGTGACCCGAAAGGTGGCGTGGAGCGCGCTCGACGGGCTGGTGCCCGATGCGCTCGACCGTTACTGGCAGCTCACACTGCAGTTCCTCGACATCGCGAAGACCGCATGGCCCGCGATCCTCGCCGCACACGGCAGGATCGAGCCGGCAGCGCGGCGGGACCTCCTGATCGAGGCCGAGGCCGCTCGCCTGACCGCGCGTCGTGACGGCCCGGTGATCGCGGCGGGCTCGACCGGATCGATGCCGTCGACCGCGCGATTGCTGCAAACCGTCGCCGGCCTGCCGCAGGGCGCGGTGGTGCTGCCGGGGCTGGATACCGATCTCGACGGTGACGCCTGGCAATTGATCGGCGGCGTCCGGAATGCCGACGGCAGGTTCGCCACGCATCCGGCATCGAACCACCCGCAATTTGCGATGCACGCGCTGCTCGATCGCTTCGGCATCAAGCGCTGCGACGTCGAAATCCTGGGGAGGCCGGCGCCGCATGGACGCGATGTGCTGGTTTCCGAAGCGATGCGGCCGTCCAACGCCACCGCGCAATGGCACCGACGGCTGGCCGAGCCGGAGATTGCGGAGAAAATTTCGCGCGGCATGACCAACCTCGCCGTCATCGAGGCGGCCAATCCCGAGATGGAGGCGCTCGCGATCGCGGTGGCGATGCGCGAGGCGCGGCATCTGAACAAGTCGGCGGCGCTGGTGACGCCGGATCGCGCGCTGGCGCGGCGGGTGATCGCAGCGCTCGGCCGCTGGAATCTGGAATTCGACGATTCCGGCGGCGACGCGCTGACGGATACCTCGGCGGGAATCTTCGCGCGGCTCGCTGCCGGGGCGGCAGCGGGCGGATTGGAACCGCCGACGCTGCTGGCGCTGATGAAACATCCGCTGTGCCGGCTCGGCGGCGCGCCGGCCGCCTTCAGGGACGCCATCGAGGTCCTCGAACTGGCGCTGTTGCGCGGCACGCGCCCGCAGGCAGGAAGCGGCGGACTGGCTCGCGATTTTGCGCGCTTCCGCCAGGAACTCGCAAAACTCCGAAACGGCGAGACGTCTTCGCTGCACCGCTCCGAGCCACGGGCCGGGCTCGGCGACGAGGAACTCGATCGGGCGCAAGGGCTGATCGATCTGCTGCAGAAGGCACTTTCGCCGCTTGAAAGTCTCAGCTCCTCCAAACCCCATGACTTTGCCGAACTGGCCAAACGCCATCGCGACGTGCTGATCGCGCTGTCGCGCGACCCGCATGGCGTCGCGATCGCATTCGAAGGACTGCAAGGGTCGGCGCTGGCCGCAGCATTCGACGATCTGCTCGGCGGGCAGGTGCCAGGCGGCCTCATGGTCGAACTCGGCGACTACCCGGAAGTATTCCAGACCGCGTTCGGCGACCGCATCGTGCGGCGGCCGGAATCGGCGCGGGCGCAGCTTCACATCTACGGCCAGCTGGAAGCGCGGCTGACGCAATCCGACCGGGTCATTCTGGGCGGGCTGGTCGAAGGCGTCTGGCCGCCGGCACCGCGGATCGATCCATGGCTGAGCCGGCCGATGCGACATGAGCTCGGCCTCGATCTGCCGGAGCGGCGCATCGGCCTCTCCGCGCACGATTTTGCGCAACTGCTCGGCGCGGATGACGTGATTCTCAGTCACGCCGCCAAAGTGGGCGGTGCCCCCGCGGTCGCCTCGCGGTTCCTGCACCGGCTCGAAGCGGTGGCGGGCGAGGAGCGCTGGAACGCCGCGGTCGCCGCCGGGGCAAAATATGTCGGGTTCGCCGATCAACTCGACAGCCCCGACAAGGTCGAGCCGATCCCGCAGCCCGCGCCAAAACCGCCGCGCGCGGTCCGGCCCTTAAGACTGTCGGTGACGGCGATCGAGGACTGGCTGCGCGATCCCTATACGATCTACGCGAAATACATTCTGAGACTTGCGCCGCTCGACCCCGTCGACATGCCGCTGTCGGCCGCCGACCGCGGCTCGGCGATCCACGATGCGCTCGGCGAATTCACGCAAACGTTTGCGAAAGCGTTGCCGGACGATCCGGCGCGGGTGCTGCGCGGCATCGGCGAGAAACATTTCGCACCCTTGATGACGCAGCCCGAGGCGCGGGCGCTGTGGTGGCCACGATTCCTGCGCATCGCCGGGTGGTTCGCGAATTGGGAGATCGAGCGACGCCTCAACGTCGCCAGCATCGCCGCCGAGGTCGGCGGCCATCTGTCGATTCCACTCGGCAGCGACCGCACCTTCATCCTCTCGGCCCGCGCCGACCGGATCGAGCGGCGCAGCGATCGCACCTTCGCGATCCTCGATTACAAGACCGGCCGACTGCCGACCGGCAAGCAGGTGCGGATGGGACTGTCGCCGCAACTGACGCTCGAAGCGGCGATCCTGCGCGAGGGCGGATTCGAGGGCATCCCCGCCGGCTCCTCGGTCAGCGAGCTGATGTACGTCAAGCTCAGTGGCAACAATCCACCGGGTGAGCCAAAGCTGCTGGAACTGAGGCGCGATCGCAATGAAGAGCCGCTATTTCCCGACGACGCCGCCATCGAGGCGCGCAACAAGCTCGAAGCGCTGATTCTGAAATTCGAAGACGAGAATACGCCCTATACCTCGCTGAACCTGTCGATGTGGTCGAACCGCTACGGCAGCTACGACGATCTGGCGCGGATCAAGGAATGGTCGGCCGCGGGCGGCGGCGGCGGAGGCGAGCCATGAGCACGCCGCGCGCCATTCCCGACGAAGCCCGCGCGCGGCAGGCCCGCGCCTCAGACCCTGCGTCCTCGGCCTTCGTGTCCGCCAATGCGGGCTCCGGCAAGACCTATGTGCTGGTCAATCGCGTCATCCGGCTGCTGCTCAGCGGCGTGGAGCCGGAAAAAATCCTCTGCGTTACCTTCACCAAAGCCGCCGCCGCCAACATGGCGGAGCGCATCTTCACCACGCTCGGCCATTGGGTCACGCTCGAGGACAGATCGCTCGACGAAGCCATCCACAATGCCGGCATCGCCGATCCGAGCCCCAAGCTGCGGATGCGGGCCCGCGAATTGTTTGCCTGCGCGCTGGAGACGCCGGGCGGGCTGAAGGTGCAGACCATCCACGCCTTGTGCACGCGACTGCTGCAGCAATTTCCGTTCGAGTCCAATGTGCCCGCGCGTTTTTCCGTGCTCGACGACCGCGACCAGAACGAAATGATGGAGCGCGCCAGCCTCGAGGTGCTGCTACGGGCCGCGGCGGCACCCGATAGCGGCGAGGGCCGCGCTCTGGCGATCGCCATGACGAGCGCAGCCGACGTGACGTTTCGCGACGTGGTGCGCGAGGCAAGCCTCAGCCGCGACCAGTTCCTGGTCTGGATCGAACTTGCAGGGAGCACGGAGGCTGCCATGGCGCAACTCTCTGCTGCGCTCGGCGTACAGCCGGACGACTCGAGCGAGAATGTCGAACGCGAGATCGTCGAAGGGCCGAACCTGCCGCGCGCACGATGGGAAGCGGCGGCGGCAATTCTCGAAGGTGGTAGCGTCACCGACGAAAAGCAGGGATTGAAACTGCGCGAAGCTCTTGCGCTGTCCGGCAGCGCGCAGGTCGATGAATATCTGCGCTTCTTCCTGACCTCGGATATGACACCGCGCAAGGCACTCGCAACCAAAAAAATCGACGCCGCCAGGCCCGATCTCGTCAATGCGCTGAAGCGCGAATGCGACCGCCTGATGCCGCTGCTGGAGCGCCGCCGCGCGGTGGCGATGCGCGATCGCACGCAATCGCTGCTGGTGATCGCGAGCGGCGTGGCTGAAAATTATCGTCGCGAGAAGCAGGAACGCGGCCTGCTCGATTACGACGACCTGATCGACAAGACGCTGGAAATGCTGGATCGCGTCTCCTCGAGCTGGGTGCACTTCAAGCTCGACCGCGGCGTCGACCACGTGCTGATCGACGAGGCGCAGGATACCAGTCCGCGACAATGGGACATCCTCGCGCATCTGATTTCCGAATTCACGTCAGGCGAAGGCGCGCGCGACGGCATCAAGCGCACGATCTTCGCGGTAGGCGACGAGAAGCAGTCGATCTTCTCGTTCCAGGGCGCCGCGCCGCGTGAATTCGATCTGCGGCGCGAAACGCTGAAAAGAAAATTCGAGGGAGCCGGACTGAAATTCGATCCGGTGTCGTTCACTTATTCGTTCCGCTCCGGCGCAGCTATCCTGCAGTCCGTCGATCACGTCTTCCGCGAGAAGGCGATCTATCGCAGCATCCATAACGATACGACCTACCCGATCCATCAATCGCTTGCCGATGCCGGGCCGAGCCTGATCGATCTCTGGGAATTGCAGCGACCGGACGAGAGGCGGGATATCGAGGGCTGGCAGGCGCCGTTCGACGCCGTATCGGAAACCAGCCCCGAAGTCCGGCTGGCGCGGCGTGTCCAGGCCGAGATCAAATCGTTGATCGCAGACGGCACGCAAACCGGCGCGATCGGCAAGCGCCGTAGCTTGCGCCATGGCGACGTGCTGGTGCTGGTGCGCCGCCGCGGCAAGGCCTTCGACGCCGTGATCCAGGCGCTGAAGCACGCCGACATTCCGGTCGCCGGCGCCGACCGACTGAAGCTCACCGAACACATCGCGATCATCGACCTGATGAATCTCGCCGATGCGCTGCTGCTGCCGCGGGACGATCTGGCGCTGGCAGTGGCGCTGAAGAGCCCGTTGTTCGGCCTCGACGACGACGATCTGCTCAAGCTGGCCTGGGGACGCAAGGGTTCGCTGCGCGACGCGCTGGCCGAACATGCCGTAACCGACCATGAGATCGAAGGCGCACAGCGCCGCCTGAAAGCCTGCGAAGATCGTTTCACCACCGAAACGCCATTTGCCTTCTATGCCTGGCTGCTCGGCGGCGATGGCGGCCGTGCACGCATCCTGCGGCGGCTGGGACACGAGGCCAACGACGCGCTCGACGAATTCCTCGAACTGGCGCTGGGCTATGAGCGCAAGGCGCCGGCCTCGCTGCAGGGTTTTATGGCGTGGCTGCGCGCCGCCGATACCGAGGTGAAGCGCGACATGGAAATCTCGCGCGACGAAGTCCGCGTCATGACCGTGCATGGCGCCAAGGGGCTGGAAGCGCCCGTGGTGTTCCTGGTCGACACCACATCGTCGCCCGCGGATTCGCAGCGGCTGAATCTGATCCATCTGCCACAGGGCAACGCCGCGCCGTATGCGCCGGGCGTCGTGGTCTGGGCCGGCAAGAAGGTCGACGATCCGCCTGCGGTCGCCGAAGCCCGCGCAGCGATGATCGCCGAGACCGAAGATGAGTACCGCCGACTGCTGTACGTCGCGATGACGCGCTCCGCCGATCGCCTGATCGTGGGCGGCTGCATGCCGGGCAACCGCAACGAGGTGCGGCCGCTGTCCTGGTACGACCTGATCGTGAAAGGACTCGAAGGCTCCGGCCTGCACATGCAGAGCGTGCCGTCGCCGGATGGCGTGGTGAAGCGCTATTCGCGGCTGGAAGACGTCAGGCCGGAAATCGCCGCAACAGCGGCGCAGTCACCCGCGACCGCTGCCCCGCCGCCGACCTGGCTGCGCACGCCGGTGCCGGCCGAACCGCGGCGAGAGGGATTGCTGCGCCCTTCCGATCCCGCCGCGGACGAGGGTCATCCGGTCAGATCAGGCGAATCGATCCAGTTGCGCGCACGCGCCATGCAGCGCGGCACGCTGGTGCACCGGCTGCTGCAATCCCTGCCCGACGTCGCCGCGGAAGGCCGCCGCGATGCGGCGCTGCGGTATCTCGCCCGCAATGCCGGCGACTGGACCGACGGTGACCGCGAGGCACTCGCCGAAAGCATGCTGGCGCTGATCGGGGATCCGCGCTTTGCGCCGGTATTCGCGCCGGGCAGCCGGGCCGAGGTTTCGATCGCGGGAAGGCTGGAGCGGCCGGGGCGGCCGCCTGCGCTGGTTTCCGGACAGATCGACCGGCTGGCGGTGACCGCAGCCGAGGTCCTGATCGTCGACTACAAGACGAATCACGCCCCGCCGGCCGCTGAGGCCGGAGCGCCGTCGGGCTATGTCCGCCAGCTTGCGCTCTACCGCGCGGTGTTGCGGAAGCTTTATCCCCCGCTGTCGGTCCGGGCCGCGCTGCTCTGGACCGAAACCCTTGAATTGATGGAGATTTCCACTCCTGCGCTGGACGCGCAACTGGCAACCATAGTCGGGAGGGATGACCGAGCTTGACCCGGCAAGACCGCGTTCATAGGTTAATTGCATGATCCCGGCGGCGATTCTTTCGCCGCATCTTTCCCGAACGAACGAGGTATCCCATGGCCGTTGGCAAGGTTTCTGACGCCGATTTCGAAGCCGAAGTGCTCAAGGCGACCGGACCGGTCGTGGTCGATTTCTGGGCCGAATGGTGCGGTCCCTGCCGCATGATCGCGCCCGCGCTCGACGAGATTTCCGGCGCGATGGGCGACAAGGTCAAGATCGTCAAGCTGAACGTCGACGAGAGCCCGAAGACGGCCTCGAAATACGGCGTGATGTCGATCCCGACGTTGATGATCTTCAAGGGCGGCGAGATGGCCTCACGCCAGGTCGGCGCCGCGCCGAAGGCGAAGCTGCAGCAGTGGATCACCGCCGCGGTCTGAGCTGCTCCTCAAGACCATCTGGTTCCGACGGCCGGCGTATCGCCGGCCGTTTTACTTTTGGGTTATTATCGGACCCATCCCGTCGCCAGCGCGGATGTCGGCAATGACCGCTTCCAGCGCGAGATAATTTCCGTGCACATCGGCGATCGCGGCAAAGCGCATGGTGATCTATCCCGGCGGGGTGCCGTTGGCGGCCAGCACGTGCCCCGCCAGATACAGCGACCCCGTGATCAGGATGCGCGGCGCCACCTCATAGGCCAGCCGCGCCAGCGAGCGCAAGGCGGCCTCGACACTGCCCAGCGTTTCCACGCGCATGCCGAGCGCGCGGGCGGCGTCCGCCAGCCGGTCCGGCGGCATCGCATTGTCGAGACCCGGTATCTGCACCGCGATGATGTGGCGCGTCAGCCCTGCGAAATTGGCGAGAAACGCGCCGGCATCCTTGTTGCCCATCATGCCGACGATGACCACCAGTGGACGCGATACCCGCTCCTCGAGGTCGCCCAGCGCGGCGGCGACGACGCGCCCGCCCTCGGCATTATGTCCGCCGTCGAGCCAGATCTCGCAGCCCGGCGGTGCCTGGTCCGACAGCGCGCCCGACGCCAGCCGCTGCATCCGAGCCGGCCATTCGGCGCTGACGATGCCGGCCTCGTAGGCCGCACTGTCGATCTTCAATGCATCCAGCGCGCGCAGCGTGGCGATGGCGAGCCCGGCATTGTCGAACTGATGCCGGCCGAACAATTTCGGCGCCGCCAGATCCATCAGGCCGCGCTCGTCCTGATAGACCAGCCGTCCGCGCTCGACACCGACATGCCATTCCTGCCCGGCCGTATACAGCGGCGCGTGCATGCGCCTGGCCTGCGCCTCGATGACAGCGAAGGCCTCGGGGGATTGCTCGGCGCAAATCACCGGCACGTTGCGCTTGATGATGCCGACCTTTTCGCGGGCGATCGTCATCAGCGTCTGCCCGAGAAACTCGGTGTGGTCCATGCTGATCGGCGCGATCACGGTCGCCAGCGGCGCCTCGATCACGTTGGTGGCATCCAACCGCCCGCCGAGACCGACTTCCAGCAGCACCACATCGGCCGGATGCCGCGCGAACAGGCAAAATGCCGCCGCAGTTTCGATTTCGAAAATGGTGATGGGAGCGCCGGCATTGGCCCGCTCGCAATGCTCCAGCGCGGCGTGCAGTTCTTCATCGCCGACCAGCGCGCCGCCACCGGCCCGCCCCAGACGAAAGCATTCGTTGATCCGCACCAGCGACGGCGAGGTATAGGCATGAACGCGCAGGTTCGCGGCTTCCAGAATCGCCCGCAGATAGGCGATCGTCGAACCCTTGCCATTGGTGCCGGCGACGTGAATTACCGGCGGCAGCTCGCGTTCGGGATGCTCTAGCCGCTGCAGCAGAAGCTGCATCCGCTCCAGACTCAAATCGATACGATCGGGATGCAGTGCGGACAGCCGCGCGATCAATTCGCCGAGCGGCTGATCTCGTTTGGCCGCGGGTGCGTTCACGCCTGGGGTGCTGCCGGCGCCACATCCGCACCTGAGACGATCTGGGCCGGGTCGATGACCGGAGTTGCGGGCTTCGAGGCGGTTTCCACCGCCGGCGATTTCGTCAGCAGCCGGCACAGCCGCCCCAGCGTCGGGCGCAGGTCGTGGCGATGCACCACCATGTCGACCATGCCGTGGTCTTTCAGATATTCCGCGCGCTGAAACCCTTCCGGCAATTTCTCTCGGATGGTCTGCTCGATCACGCGCGCGCCGGCAAAGCCGATCAGCGCGCCGGGCTCGGCGATCTGCACGTCGCCCAGCATGGCATAGGAGGCGGTGACGCCGCCGGTGGTCGGATTAGTCAGCACCACGATGTAGGGCTGCTTGATTTCGCGCAGCATCTGGACGCCCACGGTGGTGCGCGGCATTTGCATGAGGGACAGAATGCCTTCCTGCATGCGGGCGCCGCCGGAGGCTGCGAACACGATGAACGGCGATTTCTTTTCGACCGCGAGCTCCAGTCCGCGCACCATCGCTTCGCCGGCGGCCATGCCGAGCGAGCCGCCCATGAAATCGAAATCCTGCACCGCTATCACGACGCCGGCGCCCTCGAGCTTGCCGTAGCCGACCTTGATGGCGTCGTGCAGGCCGGTCCTGGCGCGCGCATCCTTGATGCGGTCGGCATATTTGCGCTCGTCGCGGAATTTCAACGGATCGGCGGTCACCTCGGGCAGCGCCACGTCGAACCAGGTCTCGTTGTCGAAGATCGATTTCAGCCGCGCCACCGCGCCCATGCGCATGTGGTAGTTCGACCCGGGAATCACGAACTGGTTGGCCTCGACGTCCTTGTAGAACACGAGCTGCCCGGAATCGGGGCACTTGATCCACAAATTCTCCGGCGTCTCGCGGCGCAGGATGTTGCGGATTTTCGGTCGGACGACGTTGGTGAGCCAATTCATGGTTCGCTCCGAAATGCGGTCAAATACGCATCGACTGGAATATATGGCGGTGGGGGCATGCCCCGGCAAGCCGCCGCTGACGGTCTATCTCCACCGCAATTGTGGCTTATTCCGCGGCCTGTTTGGCTCCCCGCACCCCTTGCGCCAGCGCAGCCACGAGATCGGCGACCGCGCCGACGGTCTTGGCGGTCGCGTGGCCTGCCGCATCGAGGCTGGCGGCCAGGGCATCGACCAGCGCGGTGCCGACCACCGCGCCATCGGCATTTTCCGCGATGCCGCGGGCGGCCTCCGGGGTCCGGATGCCGAAGCCGACGCAGACCGGCAGCTTGGTATGCCGCTTGATGCGGGCCACCGCTTCGCCGACCGCGGCGGTATTGGCGCTGGCGCTGCCGGTGATGCCGGTGATCGAGACGTAATAGACAAAGCCCGAGGTGTTGGCGAGCACCGCGGGCAGC
>JAYSPJ010000023.1:0-6625 GCA_043722155.1 Bradyrhizobium sp. | reverse complement strand
TCGACCGGATCAGGCGTTACTTGCCATCGTACCAGATGCGATAGAGCGCGCCGACCAGATCATCCGAGACGAGCAGCGAGCCATCGTGCAACTGCGCCACGTCGACCGGGCGACCGAGGTAATAGCCATTCTCGTTCCATCCTTCGGCGAACGGCTCAGACTTGCCTGCGACGTGGCCATCCTCCTTGAGGAAGGTCACCATCAACCGGGCGCCGACGGGCACGGTCCGATTCCACGAGCCGTGCTGTGTCGTGAATATCGCACCCTGGTATTTCTTGGGAAACATGGTGCCGGTATAGAACGTGAGGCCGAGGTCCGCCGCGTGAGCGACTTGTTCCACTTCGGGGAAAATCACGTTGGCCGGCGGGGTATCGTTTTTGTATTCGTTGGTGCGCGTGCGACCGCCGCCGTACCACGGGAAGCCGAAATCCTGACCCACGGCGGTGATGCGGTTCAGCTCGCCCGCGGGAATATCGTCGCCCATGCCGTCAACCTGGTTGTCGTTGGTCCAGAGCGATTTGTCCTTTGGATTGAAGTCCATGCCGACGGGATTGCGGAGCCCCAGAGCGAAGACTTCGCGGTTCTTGCCGTCACGGTCCATCCGGATGATGCCGCCGATGCCGAGCTTGCGGTAAGGATCGAGTTTTTCCTTGGCCGGCACGTTGAAGGGCTGGCCAAGCTGGATATAGAGCTTGTTGTCCGGTCCGACCCGGCACACCCGCGCGGTGTGATTGTAGCTCTCCTCTGCTTTCGGAATCAATTCGCCTTCCGCAACCACGTTGCCGGCGACGACGTCGTTGCTTTCATAGAAGAACTCGGCCGCCGCATATTCCAGCACCCGGTTCTGCTCGGCGATGTAAAGGAAACCGTCTTTCGAGAAGCATACGCCATTGGGTATCTTTTTCGGCAGGGTCGGCGCGAACTCCTTGACTTCGTCTCCCACGCCGCCGCGGGAACGGTCGGTCACCACCCAGACTTTCGATTTGCGCGTGCCCACGAAAGTCGCGACGCCCTGCGGGCCGACCGCGATGTGGCGGGCGTCCGGAACCAGCGCGTACAGCGAGATTTTGAAACCTGGCGGCAATTTGATCTTGGTGAGGTTCTGCTTGACCTGATCCGCTTTCTGACCGGTCTGCGGGATCACGGGCCAATCGGCGGTGCTGCCGGTCTGGCGCATCGCGCCTAACGTTTCGAGCGTGCTCGGCGCGGGCGGCGCCGGCTGCGCAACCGCGGGACAGGCGGCCAGCGTCAACATTGCCGCCGTTGTTCTCAAACAAAGCTTCATGGATGCCTCCCTGCAATGCCCCCGATTCTGGCGAGCGATCGCCCGCTGTCGGGGGATGCCGCTATCAATGCGCCGGCTTGTATATTTGTCAAACGACAACCTTGAGATACCGCGGCGCAACAGCGGCGCCGGTGCGGCGCGCCTGGGCCGAATGTGTGGAACGCTGCCCATGAACTTTTCCTTCGGCACTTCGGCGCCTTGAAATGGGAAGGGGACTGGCGCCGGCGAGGCTGAGAGGATGGCGCGTGAGCAGGGACGACTATTTCCCCTCCACAAACCTCGCAAACGCCGCGGCATAGTCAGGATGCCAGCGCGACAGCGCGGGGCGGTTTTCGACGATGTCGCCGGCGGCCCAGAGCATGCGGCGTTCGTCGAGGCTGCGCGGCACGTCGTTGTCAGGGCAAAGGATATAGAAGTCGCCGGCCGCCACGCGCTCGATCATGAAGTCGATGGTCTGCTCCGGCGTCCAGGCGCCGGCCGGCTTCTCGGTGCGGCCGCGCGCGGTGAGGGCGGTGAAGACGTGGCCGGGAATCAGGAGATGCGCGCTGATTTTCGAGCCCGCCGTATTGCGCAGCTCATGCTGCAGCGCTTCGGTGAAGGCCTTCACGCCGGCCTTGGAGACATTATAGGCGGGATCGCCGGGCGGCGTGGTGATGCCCTGCTTCGATCCGGTGTTGATGATGAGGCCCGGCCGGCCGCGCTCGATCATGCGAGGCGCGAAGGCCTGCGAGCCATGGATGATGCCCCACAGATTGACGCTGATAATGCGCTGCCAGTTTTCCAGCGGACCAAACGCCTTGCTGCCCGGCTGGATGCCGGCATTGTTCATCAGGACGTCGGCGCAGCCGAACCGCCTGCGCACCTCGTTTTCCAGTTCCGCCACCTCTTCGATGCGGCTGACGTCGACCGCCATGGCCATGACGTCAGCCGAGGCGCCTCGCGCCACGGAGGAAAGCTTCGCTTCGGCCTCCTTGAGCCGGTCGCCGCCGAGATCGGCGATGCAGACCTTCATGCCGAGACCGGCAAAGCGCATCGCGGCGGCAAACCCGATGCCGGATGCGCCGCCGGTGATGACGGCGACATGATTGGGGGAGATGGCTGGATGGGACACGGGTTTCTCCTCAGCTGTAAGCACGGCATCGCGAGAGATGGCGATGCGGCGAGCCCACCATGCACGAAACCGCATGGGAGGTCTTCATTCCCGGCCCTCTCGCCCGGTTAGCCTTTTGCGAACGGGGCGGCTACATAGCCATCTCAAGAGCAATCAACCGGGGCAGACATGAAATTTCCGTCGTTGTTTTCGCCACTCACCATCGGACCCTACCAGCTCGAGCATCGCCTCGTGATGGCGCCACTGACGCGGATGCGCGCGGAAAAGCCTTCGCTCGCGCCCCGGCCGCTGAATGTGGAATATTACGCGCAGCGCGCCACCCCGGGCGGCCTGATCATCGCCGAAGCCTCGCCGGTCGCGGCGACGGCGTTCGGAAGCCCGGGCGTGCCCGGCATCTATTCGGAGGCGCAGATCGAGGGCTGGCGCGAAGTCGTCGATGCCGTTCACGCCAAGGGCGGCGTGATCTTCCTGCAGCTCTGGCATGTCGGCCGCGTCTCGCATTCCTCGTTCCAGCCCGGCGGCGTGCTGCCGGTGGCGCCATCCGCAGTGCCGATTCCGGCCGATCTGAAGACCATGACGGCGGACGGCAAGGCCACGACCTATGAAACGCCGCGGGCGCTGGAGACCTCCGAGGTAGCCGGCGTCGTCGACGCCTTCCGGCAGGCCGCCGCCAACGCCAAGGCGGCCGGCTTCGACGGCGTCGAGATCCACGGCGCCAACGGCTATCTGCTCGAGCAGTTCCTGCAATCGCACACCAATCTGCGCACCGACAAATATGGCGGATCGATCGAGAACCGCGCGCGGTTCCTGATGGAAGTCACGCAGGCCGTGATCGGAGTGTGGGGCGCCAACCGCGTCGGCATTCGGCTGTCGCCCTATGGCGTCGCCAATGGCAGCGGCGAGCCCGATCCGATGCCGCTCTACAGCCACGTCATCAAGGCGCTCGATCCGCTCGGCCTCGCCTATCTGCACTTCGTCGAGCCGCGATCGAGCGGCGCCGGCCGCGCCGAGGTCAACTGGCAGAATGTGCCCTCGGCGATGGTGCTGTTCCGGCCGATGTGGAGCGGCGTTTTGATTTCGGCCGGCGGTTTTACCGGCGAGACGGCGGATGCGGCGATCGCTGCCGGTCATGCCGATGCCATCGCATTCGGACGTATCTTCATCTCCAACCCGGATCTGCCGCGCCGGCTGCGGGAAGGATTTCCGCTGACGCCGTACAATCGCGCGACTTTTTACGGCGGCGATGTCGCGGGGTATACGGATTATCCGGAGCATGATGAGTTGGAGAAGGCATGAAGCACGATCGTCATTCCGGGGCGATGCAAAGCATCGAACCCGGAATCTCGAGATTCCGGGTCTGGTGCTTCGCACCATCCCGGAATGACGGAGATCGTCCCCGGCGCGCCCATGGCGCGGCGTACGCGACCTATGTCGGCAGCTGGCGCAAACGCTTTCGGGTGACGAAAGGAAGGCGGATATCACCCGCTTCGAGGACCAGGCGACAAAGACCGTGCGCAGCTTCTGCCCGCATTGCGGCACACGGCTGACATACGAACGCCCGCGTTCGCCGCATATGGTGAACATCCCGCGCGCGCTGTTTTCCGGCCGCACCGGCCGGCAGCCGCTCTATCACATCGCGATCGATCAGCTGCAGGAGTGGACCTATGCCGGTGAGCCGCTGGTGCCGCTGAAAGGTTTTCCCGGCGTGGTCTGGCAGCGCTCGAAAAAGAACAAGCGCGTCGAGCACGAGGGGATGTTCTGAATTGATTGTGCCTTGGTGGACGCGATCAGCCGGGTCGCGGGATCGCGATCAGGCGCAGGAAGCTCATCAGGCTGCCGACCGCGGCGAATCCCGCGGCCAGCGCCAATGCAACGACGGCGCCATCGCGGCCGACGAAGCTGAAACAGGATGCGGCCAGCGCAGCACCGATGGTTTGTCCGGTGAGACGAGCCGTCGCCACGATGCTGCTGGCGCTGCCGCTGCGGCCCGCAGGGGCGCTCGACATCAGCGCCTTGAGATTCGGAGCCTGGAAGAAGCCAAATCCGCATCCGCACAGCGCCATGCGCCAGACGATATCGGCGACAGCGGGCGCCGCCGGGAGCGCTGCCAGCAGCCCCATGCCGAGGCAGAGCAGCGCCAATCCGATGCCGCCGAGGATCCCGGCCGGATAACGGTCGGACAGGCGGCCCGCGATCGGCGCCATGATCGCGACAACGAGCGGCCACGGCGTCATGAACAGACCGGTCTCAACCGCGGTCCGATGCAGTACATTCTGGAAGTAGAATGGCAGCGCAACGAACGCCAGCCCCTGCACCACGAACGAGCAGACGGCTGTGGCCGCCGACAGCGCGAATATCGGCAGCCGAAACAGGTCTATGGGAAGCATCGGCGCGGGATGACCGGCGTGCCGGCGGATGAGAAGCCATCCGAGCGCGATCCCGACCGCCAGTGCGATCGAGACCAGTCCGATTGCGGCGTGATGTGCCGCGCCGCTGATGCCGATGAGGCCGAGAGCGCCCGCGGCCATCAGGGCGCCGAAAAAGCCGAACCGGTGAACGGCCCGCGGCGGATGCGGCAGCGTCTTCAATCCGATCGCGATCGCGAGCAGGCCGATGGGAATGTTGATGGCGAACAGCCACGGCCACGGCCCCAGCGCCAGGATGCCGGCCGCGACCGTCGGCCCAAGTGTCGTCGCGGTGGCGACGACCAGCGCATTGTGACCGAACCCGCGGCCGAGCAGGCGGCCCGGATAGACGAAACGGACCAGAGCGGTGTTCACGCTCATCAGGCCGCTGGCGCCCAGTCCCTGGAGCGTTCGGGCTACCAGCAGGCTCTCCAGCGACCACGCGCAGGCGCTTGCGAGCGACGCCAGCGTGAACAGCAGCAATCCGCCCAGATAGATTCGCTCGTGACCGACGATTTCGCCGAGCGCGCCGAGCGGCAACAATGTCGCTACCAGCGCGATCTGATAGACATTGACGACCCAGATGACATCCGCGGGGTTGACGTGCAGGTCCGAGGCGATGGCGGGAAGCGCAATGTTCGCAATCGCGGTGTCGAGCGATGCCACGGCGACCGCGATGAAGATCGCGGCTACCGCCCAGCGCCGGCGTTCGGCTGGCAAACCATCGTGCGGAGATGGTCTCTTCGCCGAGCCCACTTCTTCCGACATCGCAGGGAATGCTCCAGACCCGATAACGCGGCCTTCGGCCATGCCGTTTTCAAAAGCACTATGAATCAACCGACAGCCAACACAAGAGCGCAGGCGTGCGCGTCGACGCAGGGCAGCCATGACCGCGCTTCCTTGCAACAGGCGGTTCGGATCAGCCATGATGGCAAGACCCGACGGTAACGGCCGCGGGCAGGAGGAGACATTTGATGAATCGCATTACCGGGCGCTCGGCGTTCCTGGCCCTGCTCAAGGACGAGGGCATCACCCATCTGTTCGGCAATCCCGGCACCACCGAATTGCCGGTCATGCACGCCCTGAAGGAGCATCCCGATCTCACTTATGTGATGGCGATGCAGGAAAGCCTGGTGGTTGCCATCGCCGACGGCTACAGCCGCGCCTCCGGCAAGCTGGTCGCCTGCAACGTCCATGTCGCGCCCGGGCTCGGCAACGCCATGGGCTCGCTGTTCAATGCCAGCTTTACCGGCACGCCGATGATCCTGACCGCGGGCCAGCAGGAGCAGGGCCACGGGCTGATGGAGCCGGTGCTGTACGGGCCGCTGGTGCAGATGGCCGAGCCGCTGGTGAAATGGGCGGTCGAGGTGACGCGCCTGGAGGACCTGCCGCGGATCGTGCGCCGCGCCGCCAAGATCGCGACCACGCCGCCGACCGGCCCGGTGTTCATCTCGCTGCCGGGCGACATCCTCAACGCCGAGGCCGGCATCGAGCTTGGCCGCTCGACCCGCATCGACACCCGCGTCCGACCGTCCGACGAATCGCTCAAGGCGTTCGCGGCGCGCATCCTCAAGGCCGAGCGGCCGGTCATCATCGTCGGCGACGAGGTGGTCAAGAGCGATGCGTTGAAGGAAGCGGCCGAGTTCGCGGAAACGCTGGGCTGTCCGGCCTACCAGTCGTCGACGCCGTTTGGCGCGCATTTCCTGTCCGAGAGTCCGTGCTTCATGGGCGCGCTGGCGCGGATCCAGAAACTGGCCCGCGATGCGTTGACGCCGTACGACCTCATCATTGCGGTCGGCGGCGATCCGCTGCGGATGTCTGTCT
>JAYSPJ010000022.1:0-20627 GCA_043722155.1 Bradyrhizobium sp. | reverse complement strand
CGCGCGGAATCAATTTCTCCATCAGGCGGTCGGCGGTAGTCTTGCCGACGGGCACCGCGACCGAAATCGCCATGCAGCGTTCGCCGGCCGAGCCGTAGCCGGCGCCGATCAGTGCATCGACCGTCTGGTCCATATCGGCGTCCGGCATGATGATGGCGTGGTTCTTGGCGCCGCCGAAGCACTGCGCGCGTTTGCCGGTGGCGGCGGCGCGCTCATAGATGTATTGCGCGATCGGCGAGGAGCCGACAAAGCCGACCGCCTTGATGTCGGGATCGTCGAGAATGGCGTCGACCGCTTCCTTGTCGCCGTTGACGACATTGAGGATGCCCGGCGGCAGCCCGGCCTCGATCATCAGCGCCGCCAGCGCCATCGGCACGCCGGGATCGCGCTCCGAGGGTTTCAGCACGAACGCATTGCCGCAGGCGATCGCGGGCGCGAATTTCCACATCGGGATCATCGCCGGGAAATTGAACGGGGTGATGCCAGCGACCACGCCGAGGGGCTGGCGCATCGAATAGATATCGATACCGGGGCCGGCGCCTTCGGTATATTCGCCCTTCATCAGATGCGGAATGCCGCAGGCGAATTCGACCACCTCGAGGCCGCGCTGGATATCGCCCTTGGCGTCGGGAACGGTCTTGCCATGCTCGCGGGCCAGCAGGTCGGCGAGCTTGTCGTAATCGCGCTGCGCCAGTTCGAGGAACTTCATCATGACGCGGGCGCGGCGCTGCGGATTGGTGGCGCCCCACTCCACCTGCGCCGCTTTGGCATTCTCGACCGCTGCGCGCAGTTCGGCCCTGGAGGCCAGATCGACCTTGGCCTGGACCTCGCCGGTCATCGGCTCGAAAACGTCGGCCGTCCGTCCCGAAGTGCCCTTGACCTCGCGGCCGCCGATGAAATGTCCGATTGTACGCATGTGATCCTCCAAGGGGCCGATTTTGGCGGCATCTTGCAGTCTTTGAGCGGTTTGGAAAGGGTCTCTGCGCCCAACCCATTTGCGAAAATGCGGGCCTGCGCCGCATTCCCGGGGGCATTCGACCAATGTCGTATGGGATTCCCGGGCTGGCGGCTTCAGCGGCGCGCCGAGGGTGCCGGCTTTTTGACTACGGACTTCCGCACCGCGAGCTTGGCCGGCGCCGCACGACCCAGCGCGGCGTCACGTCCGGCGCCCAGAATTTCGTCCGACAATTCGCCGGACCCGGCGATCCGGGCCAGCACCAGCGTTCCCACCATGGTCGCGAGCGTCGCCGTCGCCTGTTTGCGCGCGGCCTTGCGCGGAGCATCCGGTATCTGTGCCTCGAGCATGTCGACCATCCGCTCCAGCTTGGCCGCGAACGCCTTGCGGGTTTTCGGACTCTCGCGGGCGATTTCCGCGCCGAGCGCCGGCACAGCGCAGCCATGGCCCGGATCGTCACGGTGCAGCGGCGTCAGATAGGTTTCCACGATAGCGGCCATGCGCTTTTCCGGCGGGATGGTTTCTGCAAGCTTGAGCCAGCGCTCGGTCGACCGGTCCATCGCAAAGGCAAACGCCTCGATCACCAGCGCCTCCCGCGAATCGAAATGGGCGTAGAACCCGCCATGGGTCAGGCCAGCCTCCTTCATCAGGTCGGCGACGCCGATACCATGCGCGCCCTTCTCGCGAATCCGCACCGACGCCTTCTTCACGATCCGGGCGTGGGTCTCGAGCTTGTGTTCCCTGGAATAGCGCATCGCAATCCTATGACATGTTTGTGGTCATATAATAGCAGTTGCGGTTCGGGAAAGCTGCATCTTATTTCGCTCGCGGGGCTTCGCCGGCCATCGAGAAGGTCGCCGTCGCGTGCACTGCAAGATTGCCGCCGCCGTCGCGCACCGAGCCTTCGGCGTAGCTGGTCTGACGACCGAGCTTGATGACCTTGCCTTCAGCCGAGATGGTGCCCGACCTGACTGACAGCGGCCGCAGATAAGTGAGCTTCAGGTCAAGGGTGACCGCGCCCTGCCCAGCCGGCAGCATGGTGGAAATCGCGCAGCCCATGGCGGTATCGAGCAAGGCCGCCGCTGTCGCGCCGTGCAGCAGCCCGATAGTGTTTTCGAGCGCCTCGTGCGGTTCCAACTCCATCACGATCAGTCCGGGTTCCGCCACCCGCAGCCGAAAATCGATCAGCCGGGCCATCGGCGGTTCCGGAAGAACCCCGTCGCGGATCGCGCGCATGGCGTCGAGGCCGGACATGGCGGCGGCCGCCTTCGCCACCGGACCCGGCGCCTGCCAGTCCACCACCCGCTCTCGCCGCGATCCGGCAGCGAAGAGGTCAGTAGTGTCCACGGTATCAATGCTATCAGCCGCCGTCATGCGCCCGCTCCATGTTAAATGATAATCATCATATTACAGAAGCGGCCATCACTCCGCAACGGTTGTGTCGTCACAACGGCGGTGGCCCCCTGCACCACTTGACAAAGCGGCATTTCGCCCGGGAAGTGGCGCGGTCCTGCGCCGCCGCCCTCACCCATTGCGAGACCGTCCATGCACATGCTCAATACCTATTGCGGCGTCGACCGCGACAGCCGCGGCGTCGTTCGCCTGACGATCTGCAACGCCGGCTCGCTCAACATCCTGGGAACGCCAGCCATCAACGGGGTGCGCGAAGGGCTGGAGACGCTCGCGACCGATCGGCAGATTCGCGCTCTTGTCATCGCCGGCCAGAGCGAGAAAAGCATGATCGGCGGCGCCGACATCAAGGAAATGGCGAAGCTCGATCAGGCCTCGGCGGAGAAGTTCATCACCGGGCTGCGCGATCTCTGCGAGGCGGCACGCGCATTTCCGGCGCCGGTGATCGCGCGGATGCCCGGCTGGTGCCTCGGCGGAGGGCTCGAATTCGCGGCGGCCTGCGACTTCCGGATCGCCGCGCATGACGCCCATTTCGGCATGCCCGAGGTCAGGGTCGGCATTCCCTCCGTCATTCACGCCGCGCTGTTGCCGCGGCTGATCGGCTGGGGCCGCGCCCGCTGGCTGGTAATGACCGCTGAAAATATCGACGCTCCGACCGCACTGGCCTGGGGCCTGATCGACGTGGTCGCAGCAGAAGACGGCCTCGATGCCGCGATCGAGAAGACCGTGGCGACGCTGCTGGAATGCGGCCCCGAGGCGCTACGTGCGCAAAAGGCCTTGCTCCGGCAATGGGAGGAGCTGCCGCTGAAACAATCCGTCGACCTGTCAATCGGCGTGTTCGGCCAATCCTTCCTGACGGGCGAGCCGCAGCGGCTGATGCAGGGTTTTATCGACCGGAAGCGGTGACGCGATGACCGGGCAGCGTCAGCATTTTCCTTCCCGGCGACAGGTCCGAAGAGCGCTGTGATCGCCTTTTGTCAGTCGAGTTCCGGACGCCCGGCGAGACCACAATAGCCGTGATGCTCCGGCGGTTCGCTCCCCTTGAGATGCGAAAGGTGAAATTCGCGCCACGACATGCACGCGCTGGCGATGCAATGATACATTTTGGCCGAGTTCTCGAATCCATCCGACTGGGTGTTGAACAGTCGGTTGGCGCCGTCGATACGCACCATCGGGCACCATTTCGAGTGTGCGACCTTTTCGCTCGTCAGCATCTCATTAACTCCCTTATGCGGGTGATTTCTCGCGAGCCGGCTTCACCAGACGATGCCGCATCGCCATTGACGTGGGTCCTTGCCTTTCGCTTCGTATTCTCGACAGCCGGCTGCGGCGATCCAATCAAACCGTTTACCGTGGCGCCGTTCGGGCCAACGTAGCTATTCCGCCCCGCCTCCTTGGCCGAATACATCCGGCGGTCCGCCGCCTCGACCAGCATGGCCCATCCGTCCGCCTCGTCGCTCATGCGTTCCGAGGCACCCATGCTGGCGGTGACCGGGACGGCATCGGGCGCGAGGCCGATGCCGGCTTCGGCCAAACGACTGACAAAACATTGGACCTGGTCACCGTTCGTCTCCGGCATGATCAGCACGAACTCCTCGCCGCCCCAGCGCACCAGTACATCCTGACGGCGCGCCACGGCACGTATCGAGGCGACCGCGCGGCGCAGGACATCGTCGCCGGAGCTATGCCCGAATCGGTCGTTCAATGACTTGAACCGGTCGAGGTCGATGAACAGGACGCTGAGCGCGGTGTTCTTGCGCTGCGAGATGGCGAACATGGCTTCGAGCATCCGCTCGCCGAACTTCCTCGTCACCGCTCCGGTCAGTCCGTCGGTCGCCGATTTTTCCACCAGACCGACGAGAAAGTTGAGTTGGCTGAGACTTGCGATGGCGGATATTGCCGCGACCAGTCCGAGCAGAAGGACGACCGCCATCGGAGACGTCATCGTGAAGAGTCCGGACCACAGGATGACCGGAAGCACCGACACTGGAGTGAGCGAAGCGGCAAGCAGCACGCTCTCGCGCGTCGTCAGGGGGAAGATGCTCAGAATCGCGGCCAGGGCTATCGGAGAGAGCAGATAGCCCTGCGTTCCGAAGAGTTGCTGTGCGTGTGCTCCGGTATGGGCCAGGACGAACTGCGCACCGAGGATCAGGCCCGACGGAATCATGAGCAGGCACAGCACGGCGCAACAGGCACCAAGCGCCCGTGGCTCGAAACGATATGATCCGAGCATCCAGAAGGCTCCGGCGATGAAAACGCGCTCAACCGCCAGCATCCCACTCACCGGCCAGGGCCAGCAGACAAATTCCACTGCAATCCAGAGGATGGTGAGGACGGCGAAAAACCGGGAAACGAATCGCACGCGGGACAGCATTAGGCAGTATCGTTCATGCGAGACTTCGGGCGAATGGAGCCGCGCCGAAAGGAGAATGTCCCAACTCTGTGGTGTCGATGACATCGTGTTCAAAACCTTCTTTGCTTTCATCGGCCAGCAAAGCAAAACGGCCGGGAATTCCTGGCGCTTACCTTCAGACAATTTGTATCAATTGTACTTAACGACGAATTCCGGGGGCTGGCCTTCCCGAAAACAGCATTTATCGGGCGTTAAACGATGGAACGGGAAATCAGCGGCCCTCGAATTTCGGCTCGCGCTTCTCCATGAAGGCCTTGATGCCTTCCTGCATGTCCTGGGTCTTGAACAGCGGCAGAAGTTGCAGATAGACGTGATGGACATGGTCCGGAAAGGTCTCGTTGAGTCCCATCCGCATCATCCGTTTGGCAGCCTGCACCGCCAGCGGCGCATTGGCCGCGATCTCCCGCGCCACCGCGCGCGCCCGGCCCATCAACTCCGCATCCGGCACCACCTCGTTGGCGAGGCCCCAGTCGAGACATTCGCGCGCCGAGAGCGTCCGCCCGGTGAAGATCAATTCCGAGGCCTTGGCCCAGCCGATCATCCGCGGCAGCAATCATGTGCCGCCGGACTCCGGTACCACGCCGCGCTTGACGAAGGCCGCTGCCAATTTCGCCGATTCCCCCATGATGCGGATGTCGCAGCCGAGCGCCGTATCCATGCCGTAGCCGGCCGCGCCCCCATTGACCGCGCAGATGATCGGCTTGTCCATCCCGTGCATCACGGTGGGCGGGGTATTGCGCAGATCCAGCGTCGTCTTCGACGACGCCGCGCTGAGCCCATCCCCGCTGCGCTCCTTGCGCAGATCGAGACCGGCGCAGAAAGCGCGCCCGTTGCCGGTGAGGATGACGCAACGCACCGCCGGATCCTCGTTGGCCCTGATCAAAAGACGTGTCAGGTCGTTCAGCATCGGCCCGGAGATCGTGTTCATGCGCTCCGGGGCATTGAGCGTGATGACCGCGATGCCCTCATCGAGCTCGTACAGGACTTCATTGGATTCGGTCTGCTCGGCGCGTGCGTTCATGTTCATCGGAAGGGCGTCTCTTTCAGTCGATCTCGGCGTTGTTCACTGCTTTGGTCTCACGCGCATGCTGCCTTGCTATCGAGCTTCTTTCAAGCTGTAGTCCGGCCAGGGCTGGAGGCGTCTGCTGCAATCGGACGCCGCCAACATGAAACGGAAAACCCATGAGACCTGCCGGCAAAGGGCCGCTCGATTCGCTCTATTTCCATTATCCGCACTTCCCGGCGCGGCATGTCCCCGAGCTGGACGGCATCGCGGCGCGGCACCCCGTCGTGATCGTCGGCGCCGGCCCGATCGGCATGACCGCAGCATTGGTGCTGGCGCGGTACGGAATCCGCAGCGTGCTGCTCGATCGCAAGGACACTTTCAATGACGGCAGTCGCGCCCTCTGTATCGCGCGGCCGAGCATGCATATCCTGGAGCGGATCGGGGCGGTAAAGCCCTTCGTCGACAAGGCGCTCGGCTGGCGGTTTGGCCGCAGCTACTACCGCGGCGAACAGATCTTCCGGCTCGAGATGCCGCATCCCAGGGGCGAAAAATACCTGCCGATGTACAATCTGCAGCAGCAATATATCGAGCAGTACCTGCATGACGCGGTCGTGGTCTGCGACCTCGTCGATATACGCTGGCAGAGCGAGGTGACCGGCATCGATGCGCGCGCCGACGGCGTGTCGCTCAGTATCGCCTCGCCGGCCGGCAACTATCGCCTCGATGCCGATTATGTGCTGGCCGCCGACGGCGCGCGCTCGCCGGTTCGCACCCAGCTCGGCCTGCGCATGAAGGGCGAGAACTACGAAGGAAAGTATGTCATCGCGGATATCCGGATGAATCACGACTTTCCGACCGAGCGCCGCGCCTTCTTCGAGCCCAGCGGCAATCCCGGCGGCACGGTGCTGATCCACAAACAGCCCGAAAATATCTGGCGGGTCGACTACCAGCTCCGCGAGGGCGAGAGCGAGGAAGCGGCCTTGCTCGAGGAAAATATCCGCGCCCGCGTCGGCGCCATCCTCGGGGATATAGGCCACACCAAACCATGGGAGCTGGAATGGTGGAGCATCTATTCCGCCAACACGCTGTGCCTCGACGACTACCGGCATGGCAGGGTGTTCTTCATCGGCGACGCCGCGCATATCGTGCCGATCTTTGGCGTGCGCGGGCTCAACAATGGCCTGGCCGATGCCGATAATCTCGGCTGGAAGCTCGCAGCCGTCCTCAATGGCGAGGCGGATGAAACACTGCTCGACAGCTATTCGCCGGAACGGCGCGGCGCCACGCTCGATGTGTTCGCCAATGCGACCAAGAGCACCCGCTTCATGACCCCGCCGACGCGCGGCTGGCGGTTGGCCCGCGAAGCCGCGCTTTCGCTCAGCCTCAAGCACGAGTTTCCGCGCGGCCTCGCCAATCCGCGCCAGATGCAGCCCTACACCTATTCGGAAAGTCCGCTGACACCCTATCCGGGCCGCGACGCGGAGTTTGCCGGCGGACCGGTCAGCGGCAGCGCCTCGCCCAATGCAAAACTCGGCGACGGCGGCTATCTGTTGGATCGTGCCGGCGACGGCATGACGGCGATGCTGTTCTGCGATGGTGCGCCCAACGCCGAACAGGCAGCCCTGCTTGCGCAACTCGGGCAGCTCGACCGGCGCTTTGTTGCACTGCTGGTTGCACGCCAGAGCGCTGCGCCAACAGCGGGAGCGATTATCGACGCGGACGGCGAAATCGCTGGCCTGTTCGACGCGCAGCCGGGCACGTTCTATCTGCTGCGTCCCGACCTGCACATTGCCGGACGCTGGAAGGCCATCGTTTCCGACGAAATCCTGCGAACCGCCGGCCTTTGCCTGGGGAGAGCGCGGCCATGACCGCGATGCCGTCCGAAGACTTCGAAGCCGCCTACGAGTCGCTGGCGATGGCGATCGATTCAGCCGGACCCGAGCAGGAAACGCTGTTTCTGACCCGGCTCGCCCTCGTGCTCGGCCATGAACTCGGCGACATCGCCGCCTTCAGCAATGCGATCCGGACGGCGCTGGAAGGTCTTGCGGACTAAGCGGTTTTCCCTGATGGGACCAGGATAGCGTCAGCTCACGACAATTTATCCCGCACCGCCGTTGCAAATCCCGCGGCGTATTATATGATGCGTGTCATTCAACGAGAGCCGCCTCTCCGCGCCCTAAAATTCCAGGACCCCCGCCATGGCCGCAGCTTCCGATCCCGTCGTCATCGTTTCCGCCGCTCGGCCGGTTCATGGGCGAGTTGTCGCCGTTCAGCGGCCACGAGCTCGGCGCCCATGTGATCGGCGCGGCACTGCAGCGGGCCAAATTGCCGCCCGAGCGGGTCGACGAGGTGTTGATGGGCTGCGTGTTGCAGGCCGGACAAGGCCAGGCTCCGGCGCGGCAGGCCGCGCGCGGCGCCGGACTGCCGGACGCGACCGGCGCCACCACCATCAACAAGGTCTGCGGTTCCGGCATGAAGGCCACGATGCTGGCGCATGACATCATCCATGCCGGCTCCGCCGCGATCGTGCTGTCCGGCGGCATGGAGAGCATGAGCAACGCGCCTTATCTATTGACGAAGGCGCGCGGCGGTTACCGCGCCGGCCATGACCGGATCATCGATCACATGATGATGGACGGCCTCGAAGACGCCTATGAGACCGGCCGCTCGATGGGCGATTTCGGCGAGGCCATCGCGGAAGCCTATCAGTTCAGCCGCGCCGACCAGGACGCCTACGCCATGGAAACGCTGACCCGCGCCCGCAAGGCGGTCGAAGGCGGCGCGTTCAGGGCGGAAACCGCGCCGATCACGGTCACCGAAAAGACCGGCCCGCGCGTCATCGCCAATGACGAACATCCCCTGAAGGTCGATCCCGCCAGGATCCCCGGCCTGAAGCCGGCGTTCCGCGCCGGCGGCACCATCACGCCGGCGGCCTCGTCGGCCAATGCCGACGGCGCAGCGGCGCTGATCCTGACAAAACGCTCGCTGGCGGATCGCGACGGATTGCCCACACTGGCCGTCATCAGGGGCCACGCCACCCACAGCCAGGAACCGCAGTGGTTCACCACCGCGCCGATCCCCGCGATCCGGAAATTGCTCGACAAGGTCGGCTGGAGCGCCGCCGACGTCGACCTGTTCGAGATCAACGAGGCATTTGCGGTGGTCGCAATGGCGGCACAGCGCGATCTTGGAATTCCCCGGGAGAAGCTGAACATCAATGGCGGCGCCTGTGCGCTCGGCCATCCGATCGGCGCCACCGGCGCGCGGCTGATCGTCACCCTGCTGCATGCGCTGGAAGCGAAAGGCCTGAAGCGCGGCGTCGCGTCGCTCTGCATCGGCGGCGGCGAAGCGACCGCCATTGCCGTGGAGCGCATCGTCCACTGACGCTCGCCGCACTTCAGCGATCACCGCTCGCCAACATCCAGGATGCCGGAAGGGAAATCCCATGATCTCGAATTGGCTGTCAGCCGCCCTCGCCCGCCGCAACATCCATTACGGCTGGGCGATGGTCGGCGTGACCTTCCTCACCGCGCTGATCGCCGCCGGTACGGTCGGCGCGCCCGGCGTCTTCATCGTGCCGTTGCAGAAGGAGTTCGGCTGGAGCACCGCGGAGATTTCCTCGGCGCTGTCGATCCGCTTCATCCTGTTCGGATTGATGGCGCCGTTCGCCGCGGCCCTGTTGAACCGCTATGGGCTGCGCAATGTCACGCTGTGGTCGTTGCTGGTGGTGGCCTCCGGCCTCGTCGCGTCGCTGTTCATGACGCAAGTCTGGCAGTTGGTGCTGCTGTGGGGCGTGGTGATCGGCCTCGGTACCGGTATGACCGCGCTGGTTTTCGGCGCGGCGCGGACTGGTGGTCGGCATTCTCACCGCCAGCGTGGCGACCGGGCAGTTGGTGTTCCTGCCGCTGCTGGCGAGCCTCACCGAAAGCGTCGGCTGGCGGATGGCGCTGGGGCTGATCTGCGTGATGCTCGGGGTGGCCGCTCTCGCGGTGCTGCTGGTGATGCGCGATCGTCCGGGTGATCTCGGCCTTCGGCCGTTCGGCGATGAGGGCACCGAGCCGCTGCCGGCGCCGCCCCCAAATACCGCGCCGATCATGGCGGCGGCGCTCGGCGCGCTGCGCGACGCCGCCAAGACGCGGGTGTTCTGGATTCTGTTCGCCACCTTCTTCATCTGCGGCGCCAGCACCAATGGCCTGATCCAGGTGCACCTGATCCCGATGTGCCTCGATTTCGGCATCCCGCAGGTTCAGGCCGCGGGCCTGCTCGCCGCCATGGGGATCTTCGATTTCGTCGGCACCATCCTGTCGGGCTGGCTGTCCGACCGTTACGACAATCGCTGGCTGCTGTTCTGGTATTACGGCCTGCGCGGGCTGTCGCTGTTGTTGCTGCCGTTCAGCGATTTCTCGTTCTACGGGCTGTCGCTGTTTGCGATGTTCTACGGTCTGGACTGGATCGCGACGGTGCCGCCTACCGTGCGCCTGACCGCGCAGCGGTTCGGGCCGGAGCGCGCCAATCTGGTGTTCGGCTGGATTTTTGCGGGCCATCAGCTCGGCGCCGGTGCCGCCGCGTTCGGCGCGGGGCTGTCGCGCACCGTACTGGAGAGCTATCTGCCGGCGTTCTTCGTCGCCGGAGCGCTGTGCATCATAGCCGCACTGATCATCCTGGCGATCTCGCCGCCGAAGCCGATGGCGGCGCAAGCGATCCCGTCATGAGGAGGCCGTACTCGAGGGTTCCTGGAGCTAACTAACCGATGGCAGCGATTGCCTCCGCCGCCATGGCCTTCAACTTGAGGCGTTGAATCTTCTCGCCGTTCGGTCCCTGCGCAACCGGGAACGTCGTCACCACGATGAAGCGCGCCGGAATCTTGAAGTCGGCCATCACCGGTTTCAGCCGGTCGCGCATCACGCTCTCGTCGAACGCGTGACCGCTGCGCAGTCGTACGAAAGCCACCGGCTTGTTACCGCGCTCGGTCGCGACCTCGACCACCACCGCGGTCTCGATCGCCGCGTCCTGCTGCAGCACCTGCTCGATCTCGAGCGGATTGACCAGAAACCCGCCGAGGCGGAGGAAATCTCCTGCCCGACCGAGAAAACGAAAGCTGCCGTCGGCGCGTGTGAAGCCGAGATCGCCGGTGCGGAAATAGCCGTCTTCGGTGAACGCCGCGCGCGTGGCCTCGGGATCGCGGAAATAGCCGGCGAACAGCGTGTCGGAGCCGATCTCCAGCCCGCCGACCTCGCCGGGCGGTAGTACTTCTCCGGTTTCGCGGCTGCGCACGCGCACCTTGGCGGCCGGATTGACCAGCCGGCCGCCGGACGTCGAGGGGCGGATCGTAGGGCTGCAGCGACGCGAACGAGAACACTTCGGTCATGCCGAAGGCGCCGATCAGGTGCAGTCCGCATCGTTCGGCTTCGGCGGAAAACTCGGCCAGCGCCGCCGGGTCCATCGCCGCCAGCATTTCGGCGAAAGCGATGTCCTTGAACTGCGACCACACAACGAGCGCCTTGGCTCCGGTGCGCGACAGAATCGATTCCGCCTCGGCGGTGCGGAACCGGGTGTTGACCGTAATCGCGATGGCGCCGACATGCAGGCAGCCGAAGAACAGTTCGAGATAGGCAAGCGAATTCGGCAACCAGAACGCACCAAGTCACCGCCCGCCCGGCTGCCTGAACCAGTTGATCGATCGGCGTCGCCATCGCGATCAGCGTCTACCGACTGGGCGACCGACCCCATTCCTGTTACGGCCTGATCGAGAAATTCGCCGGCGGTCCCGGGGTGCGCAGCGGCTCGGCGAGCCGCGCGAATTCGCATAGCAGCGAACGCGTCTTGCGCGGATCGATGACTTCCTCGACCCAGAAGCGTTCGGCCGAGCGGAATGGCGAGCGCAGCTTGTTGAGACGATCCTCGATCTCCTGCAGTTTGGCCTTGGGATCGTCGGCTGCTTCGATGTCGGCGCGATAAGCCGCCTCGATGCCGCCTTCCAGCGGCAGCGACCCCCAATAGGCCGACGGCCACGCGTAACGCATCGAGTAGCGGTTGGCCGGTTGATGCACGACACCGGCGACGCCGAAGGCGTTGCGCACGATGATGGTGCACCAGGGCACGGTGGTCTGGTTGACCGCGGCCATGGCACGCACGCCGTGACGGATGGTCGCCGCCTTCTCGGCATCGAGCCCGATCATGAAGCCCGGGCAATCCATCAGATAGACCACCGGCAGATGGAAGGTCTCGGCTAGATCGACGAAGCGCACCACCTTCTGGCACGCCTCCGCCGTCCAGGACCCGCCGTAGTGAAAGGGATCGCTGGCCAGCAGCAGCACGGCGCGGCCGTCCAGCCGGGCGAAGCCGGCGATGACGGAGCGGCCGAAATTCGCGCCCATCTCGAAGAACGAACCCTTGTCGACCACCGCGTTGATGATCGGGCGCATCTTGTAGACCTGACGACGGTTGCGCGGCACCGCCTTCATCAGCGATTCCTCCGATCGCTCCGGATCGTCGTCGCAGGCGATCGTCGGAGGCAGCTCATAGACCGACGACGGCAGGTAGGACAGGAAGCGCTTGGCGCAGGCAAAGGCTTCTTCCTCGGTGTCGACGGCATGGTCGACGCCGCCGGCGCGGGTCTGGATGTCGGCGCCGCCGAGTTCCCACTTCGTGAGATCCTGCCCGAGGCGCTTGACGACCGGCGGACCCGCCACGAACATCGCCGAGGTTTTTGTCATGACGGAATAATGGCTGGCGGCAAGCCGCGCCGCGCCCAGTCCGGCCACCGAACCGAGCCCGAGACCGACCACCGGCACGCGGGCCATGTTCGCGATCGTGTACCAGTACCAGCGGGTGCCGCCGACGCCGCCGGGCAGATTGGCCGCGCCCTTGGTCTCGATGGTCTTCACCGAGCCGCCGCCGCCGGAGCCTTCGATCACGCGGATGATCGGCAGCCGGAAGTCGTGCGCCATCTCCTCGGCCATCAGAGGTTTCGCTGAAATCGACGCGTCGGCGGAACCGCCGCGCACCGTAAAATCGTCGCCGACCACGACCACCGGCCGGCCGTCGATCTTGCCGCGGCCGAACACGCAGTTCGCCGGCGTCAGGTTGGTGAGTTCGCCGCTCTCGCTATATTCGGCGACCCCGGAAATCGCGCCGATCTCATGAAAACTGTTCTGGTCGACCAGTCCGTCGATGCGCTCGCGGACGGTGAGCCGGCCCTGGTCGCGCTGGCGCTTGACCTTGTCAACGCCTCCCATCTCGCGCGCGAACGCTTCGCGCCGGGCGAGGTCGTCGAGTTCCGGCTTCCAGGTCATTGGTATCCTCCGACTTCATGATTTTGTTGTTATGGGTCGCCACCGGAAGCGGTTTTCGGTCCAGCCGATTGCTGAAGATGTCGCCGTCGGCGCCCTCGAGCATGCTGCCGACCGCAAAACCCAGATCGAGCATTCGCGGCGCAACCTCCTTGTGCAGCCGCTTCTCGTCATACATCGCGGACAACAGACCGATCGTCACCACGACGAAGGTTTGATACTGCGGCGACCAGATCGGCACCGCCAGACCGTTGATATGCGGGCTCCACAGGCCGCAGGCGACCACATAACCGTGCTCTTGCAGGAAACGCCGGTTGGCTTCGATACGCGGCCGCAACACCTTGGCGCCTGCCGAAATCTCGCGCTCCATTTCGGCCAGCAGCGCGTCGCCGACATCGGCATCGAGCGCCGCCGTATAGGCATGGCCCGCCGCCGTGCTCGCCATCGCGATGCGGCTGCCGGTGCTTTCATGCAGGCCGAGCGCATTGGCCGCTCGCGCAAACTCGAGATAGACGAGGTGGAAGCGGTCGGGAATGACGAAGCCCACGGTGCCCGGCAATTGCTCGGCGACATCCTGCAGCCGCAGCCGGATCAGGTTGCGAAGCTGCAAGCCCCGCATCATCGAGGTGCTCATCGCCACAGCACTCGGGCCGATGCGGTATTTCTGGTCCCGCGGCAGATAAACCAGCTGGCCCATCCGGGTCAGGGTGTGGGTCAGGCGCGACACCGTCGATCGCGGCAGCCCGCAGCGATTGGATATTTCGAGATTGCCGAGTCGCGCCTCGTGGCCCTCGAAGCAGCGCAACACGTCGAACGCGCGCGACACCACCTGGATGATGTCGCCCTCGCCTGCAAGATCGCTGGCGAGCATTCCCTGCTTACTGAGCCGTTCCGAGCGTCTTCCCATGTGTTTTTTCCATTCCGTCACGCGGAATAAAATTCCACTTGCAGAACAAGCTACCCTAGGCAATCTGCGTCCACAACAAAAAGCCGTTCGCGAGGGCATTGGTCCGTCAGACGGTCCCGGGGAGAACGGAAATGCCAGAAATCAAAATTGTGACCGAAGTGGCCGGACGCGTGTGCGCACTGCCGGTTGAACTCGGCGGCAGCGTCGGCGATGGTGACGACGTTGCGTTCGTCGAAGCCATGAAGATGGAAATCCCCGTCGCCTCACCCGCAGCGGGCAAACTCAAACTGATACTCGTCAAAATTGATGACATTGTCATCGAAGGCCAGGTGCTCGCCGTCATCGAGACGTAAGCGCGGGCCCGGCGCTATCGACTCGCTGGACGTTGCTATCGCCATCAGGCGATGACATGATCCGGCCAACAAAATCATCTTTCGCATAGCGAAATCTGGAGGGAACATGATCCACCGTGTGATGGCGCTTGCGCCTGCCGTTGTCGCTGGCATCTCGTTGCTGGCATTGCCCGCGGCTCGCGCCCAGGACGTCAAGCTGCCGCCGACCATGACGTTTACGGCCTACGATACCGGCACCGCCGGTTTCAATATCGCGGTGGCCGTCGGCAAGATGATGAAGGACAAATACGGCACCGATTTGCGGGTGCTGCCCGCGGGCAACGACGTGGCGCGGCTCTCTCCATTGCGCGCCGGCCGGGCGATGGCGTCGGCAATGGGATCCGGCAGCTATTTCGCGCAGGAGGGCGTGTTCGAATTCGGCGCCAAGGAATGGGGGCCACAGGCCCTGCAGCTGGTGCTGTCCACGGTCGACTGCAACGGCGCCTCGCTCGGCGTCGCGAAGGATACCGGCGTCAAGGAGGTCAAGGACCTCAAGGGCAAGCGCGTCGGCTTCGTCGTTGGCTCGCCGGCCTTGAACCAGAACTCGCTGGCGATCCTGGCATTCGGCGGGCTCAAGCAAAGCGACGTCAAGTCCGTCGAGTTTTCCAGTTATGGCGCGATGTGGAAGGGCCTGCTCAACAACGACGTCGACGCCGCCTTCGCCACCACGATCACCGGTCCCGCCAAGGAAGCCGAAACCTCGCCGCGCGGCCTGGTCTGGCCGCCGCTGCCGCACAGCGACAACGCCGGCTGGGAACGGGTGCAGAAGGTCGGATCGTTCTTCTTCCGCCACACGGCGAGCTGCGGCGCTGGCATCGCCAAGGACAAGCCGATCGAAATGGGAACCTATCCGTATCCGATCTTCGTGGTGTACGGAACGCAAGCCCCCGACCAGGTCTATGCCGTCACAAAGGCGATGATTACCGGCTACGACATCTACAAGGATGCCGCCGCCGGCGCGAGCGGGCTTGCCGCCGACCGTCAGACCAAGAAATGGGCGGTGCCGGTTCATCCCGGCGCGGTGAAGGCGCTCAAGGAAGCCGGCCAGTGGAGCGACGACCAGGAAGCGCACAACAACGCGCTGTTGAAGCGGCAGACGGTGCTGGCGGCGGCATGGGCCGATTTCACCAAGGCCAGCCCGCCCTCCGACGACAAGGAATTCCTTGCCGCCTGGATGAAGGCGCGCGCCGCGGCGTTGCAGAAGGCCAGCATGCCCAACGGGTTTGAGGATTAGCCTCATCCCGTTCCACTTCGCTTGAGCTTCAACGCCGGCGCGAGAAACGCGCCGGCTCATTTCGACGGGATAACGCATGGCTGCCTCACCCTCCGCCGCCTCCGAAGCACCGGCGAAACGGATCGAGTTCGACGATCCGCACGGCAGCCTCGCCAACCTGCAGGAAGCCGAGGTCACGCGGGTGCGGACACTGACCGGCGGCTGGCGCTGGGCGCTGATCGTCGCCACCGCGACTACGATCCTGCTGTGCATTAACCAGCAGTTCTCGCTGCGGTTCTTCATCGGCTACACCCAGCTCAACACCGAATATTTCTACCTGCTGATCGCGCTGATGCTGCCGTTCACCTTCCTGATCTTTCCGAACTCCGAACGCTCGCCGCTCGAAAGAATTCCCTGGTACGACATCCTGCTTTTCGTGCTGACCTTCGTATCCGCCATCGTGCTGATGCGCAGCGTGCGCAAGGCCGCCGAAGCCGGCTGGGAATTCGGCGGCGCGCCGACGCCGGTGATCGTTGCGGGCCTCGCGATGTGGTTCGTGCTGATGGAAGCCTTGCGCCGCACCGGCGGCTGGAGCCTGTTGCTCAGCGTTCTCCCCTTCACGGTCTATCCGCTGTTCGCCGACGCCACATGGCTCGGGCCGTTCCGCGGCACCCAGTCGACCCTCGAACAGGCGACCTCGTATCACGTGCTGTCCGGCGAGAGCCTGCTCGGCATCCCGATCCAGGCCTTCGCCGATACCGTGATCGGCTTTCTGGTGTTCGGCACCGCGCTGATGATGACCGGCGCCGGCAAGTTCTTCATCAATCTGTCGTTCGCGATGTGCGGCACGTTCCGCGGCGGCGCCGCCAAGGTCTGCATCTTCGCCAGCGGCCTGCTCGGCATGATGTCCGGCTCGATCATTTCCAACGTGCTGACCGCCGGCACCATGACGATTCCCGTCATGAAAAAAAGCGGCTTCCGCGCCTCCTATGCCGCCGCGATCGAGGCCTGCGCCTCGACCGGCGCGGTGCTGGCGCCGCCGGTGATGGGCGCGACCGCGTTCGTAATCGCGCAGTTCCTCAATGTCAGCTATGCCGATGTCGCGCTGGCCGCGATCATTCCCGCGGTGCTGTACTATGCCGGCCTGTTCATGCAGGTGGATTCCTATGCCGCGCGGCATGGCCTCAAGGGCATCCCGCGGTCGGAACTGCCGAGGGTGATGGATACAATCAAGGACGGCTGGTACTACATCTTCGTCATCGCCTTGCTGATCGTCATGCTGTTGTATTTCAAGCGCGAGAGCCACGCGCCGTTCTATGCGACCGCGCTGCTGCTGGTGCTGAACCAGCTGTTTTCCAAGGAAACCCGCTGGACGTTCTCGACGATCAACAAGTTCCTCGAAGTCAACGGCCGCACCTTCGTCGAACTGGTCGGCATTCTCGCCGGCTGCGGCCTCCTGATCGGCGCGTTCTCGATGACCGGGGTGGTCTCCAGCCTCGCCAACGATCTGTTGCGCATCGCCGGCGACAACGCCTTCCTGCTGCTCGGGATGTGCGCATTCACCAGCCTCATTCTCGGTCTCGGGCTGACGACGACGGCCTGCTACATCTTCCTCGCAATTCTGGTGGCGCCGGCGCTGGAAAAGGTCGGCCTCAACAAGATGGCCGTGCACATGTTCATCTTCTATTGGGGCATGCTGTCGTCGATCACGCCGCCGGTCGCCATCGCCTCGTTCGCCGCGGCGGGCATCGCAGGCTCGCCGGCGATGCGAACCGGCTGGGAATCGATGTGGGTCGGCAGCATCATCTATTTCATTCCCTTCTTCTTCGTGCTGAACCCGACGCTGGTGCTGCAGGGCGACAACCCCTATTTCGAAGGACTCGGCCTGATGATGCTGGCGGGCGTCGGCACCCTGTTCATCTGCGGCGGCATCCAGGGCTATCAGGCTTTTGTCGGCGATCTCCGCCGCACCGGCATGATGGAATGGCCGCTGCGGGTGTTGCTGGTGATCGGCGGTTTTGTCACGGCGACCCCCGGAGGCGGCATCATGCCGTTGTCGCAACTGCAGATCACCAGTCTTGGGCTGGCGATCCTGATCCCGACGGTCGCGGTCACGCTGCTGCTGATGCGCCGGCAGCCGCTTGCAGCGAGCCAGTTGCGTGTTCCCTGATTGCGCGGCAAGACTGAAGGCGATGAAACAGCCGCCTCCAGCCTTTGCCGCGGCGCCCGCGCTCTGAGCCGCCTCGAAGCCACCGCTGCTGCGGTTCCTCGACCGTTGCCAAGCGGATTTTTCGAAAGAGACCGGCGGCGCCGTCGCCGACTATATTCCGGAACTCGGCAAGGCCGACCCTGCCCATTTCGGCATCAGTCTCGCCACCCTCGACGGCCACGTCTACGAGGCCGGCGATAGCCGCATTCCCTTCACGATCCAGTCGATGTCAAAACCCTTCGTGCTCGCGCTGGCGCTGGCGCTGGCGCTGGATACGCTCGGCGCGGCGCGGGTAGAGAGTGCTGTTGGCGTCGAGCCCTCCGGCGCCCCCTTCAATTCGATCCGGCTCAATGCCGACAACCATCCCTTCAATGCGATGGTCAACGCCGGCGCGATCACCTGCACGAGCCTGATCCGCGAGGCCAAGGGCGACGGCGCCTTCGAATACATCCGCCAGGCGCTCGGCCGGTTTTCCGGACGCGAGCTCGCCGTCGACGAGGCCGTGTTTGCCTCCGAAAGCGTCAGCGGCGACCGCAACCGCGCCATTGCCTATCTGCTGCGCACGTCGCACGTCATCACGGAAGATGTCGGCGCGGTGCTGGAGACTTACTTCCGGCAATGCGCCGTTCTGGTCACCGCGCGCGACATCGCCGTCATGGCCGCGACCCTCGCCAACCACGGCGTCAATCCCGTCACCGGCGAGCAGGTCATGACCCCCTACGCGATTTCGCGGACGCTGTCGGTGATGACCAGTTCCGGCATGTATGATTACGCCGGCGAATGGATCTATCGCGTCGGCATCCCGCCAAGAGCGGCGTCGGCGGCGGCATCCTGGCCGCATTGCCGGCGCGGCTCGGGCTCGGCAGCTACTCGCCGAAACTCGACAGCCACGGCAACAGCGTGCGCGGCATCCGAGTATGCGAGGCGCTGTCGCTGCATTACGACCTGCATATGCTCAATCGCGGCGACCACGCCCGCAACAGAATCATCGCCGACTACGACATCGGGAGAAATCCGTCGCGGCGCGACCGCCGCCCGCATGAGCGGAGTATCCTGACCGCGCATCACGGCGATGTCCGCCTCATCGAGCTGGCGGGCACGTTGTCGTTTTCCAGCGTCGATTACGTGTCACGTCAGCTCGCGGCAAAGCCCCGGCCGCAATTCGTCATCTTCGACCTGCGCCGGGTTACGTCGATGACCCGCGCCGGCGCCCGCCTGGTGGCCGAGGAATTCCGCGAACTGGCGGTCCACGACGTCACCGTGATTCTTTCCGGCATCAAGCGCGATTCGAGTGAATGGAAAGCCATCGGCGAATGGACCGGCGAACTGTCGAACGTGCACGACTTCTTTTTGCTCGATGCTGCCATCGAATGGGCCGAGGACCAGGTGATCTATCGCTACGGCGGCGCGATCGACTTTCACGAGACCACCGAATTGTCCGAGCAAGCGCTGCTGGCGGGCCTGACGCCGGAGGAACTGAGCGATCTGGCGTCGATCGCAACAGTCCACACTTACCGGCCGGGCGAAAAGATCGTCACCTCAGGCGACCCCGCGACGTCGCTGTTCTTTCTGCGCAGCGGCGCCGTCGACGTCACGCTATCAGACGGCATCAGGCTCGCGACGCTGACCGCCGGAATGGCGTTCGGCGAAATGGCGCTATTGGAAATCCACCGCTCCGCCGACGTGCTGGCCGACGTGTCCGCCACGGCCTACGAAATCCCGCTGCGTGATTTTTCGCATTTCCGCAAACAGCATCCGAGGGCCAGCGAACGGATCATGCGCAACCTCGCGCAGCTGCTGGCTGATCGCCTGATCGTCGCCAATACCAGGGTGGATCTGCTGACGGCTAACTAACCACTTCCGACACCGGCTGCATGTCGATCCCGAACGTTTCCAGAAACTTCGAGGTCATGACGTAGAAGCCGACCGAGAGCTGCAGTTCGACCAGCGCCGCCGGCGTCAGCTTGGCCGCGATGGCGTTGAAGGTAGCATCTGTCGGCTTGTGCAGCCTGACGATCTCGTCGGCAAAGGCCAGCGCGGCGCGCTGCACGTCGTTGAAGCAGGTGGCGGATTGCCAGTCTTCCAGCGCCTCGTTCTGCGCGTCGGTCACGCCCACATTCTTGCCGATGCGCTTGTGCGCGACGATTTCATAGGGCGCCTCGCACAGAATTCCGGTGCGCGTGATCGCGAGTTCCCGGACCACCGGATCGAGCTCGCCCTTGTGGCGGATCGCGCCGCCGAGCCGGCAGTATTGTTCGAAATAGCTCGGCGAATGCGCCATCATCCGGAAGATATTGGCGTTGCGGTTCTTGCCGAGAATTTCCTTGGTGCGCTCGTTCGATTTGGAAGTATCGCAATAGTCGATGCGGGCCATGATTCACCTTGGGTTTTCGTTTTTTTTGCAGGCTGCCCTGTCGGAGGCAGGTTCCGTCGAAACACTAGCCGCCGGCTGAGGCCGTAGCAACAGTCTGTGGCGTCTCGCAAAAATCAGCGGCGGCGCCAGTCCGAGCCGGTCTGGCTGCTGATTTCATCGCCAGTTCCGCTGGCAACTCTTGTCACCTTCGAGTCAAAAAGACGCCGCATTACTGGTCGACCCTGTCGCCGTCGATATTCGCAGAGTGGGGACTCATCCAAGCGAATACTCGTCGCGGGGTGTTCCGAGTAAAAAATATCCGAGCCGTCGAGCCTTCGCGGGCAGCGACGACTCATGCCCAACATCTTGGGTGTCCACGTCCAGGGCGATCGGGATGAAGCAAGCCCCCAAAAGGGCGACCTCGGAAGCGCTTGCGCAAACGCTGGCGGTCACGGCAATGCTCGTCATCGCCAGCTT